>JBFWSI010000156.1:0-7866 GCA_050248455.1 Gammaproteobacteria bacterium
CGAAGAGCAGCTAGCAGGTGGCGTGCGCGGCGAGCACGAAGTACGTCATCGCCGAGACCGAGGCCGTCGGCGAGTCGCGCTGCGTCGCGACCATCGCGTACATCGACAGCGACAGCAGCTCGAGGCCGAGATAGACCGTCAGCAGGCTGTTGGCCGAGACGAGGATCAGCATGCCCAGCGTCGCGAACATCGCGAGCGAATAGTGCTCGCCGTGCGACTGCTCGCGCTTCGCGTAGTACTCGCGCGCATAGAAGAAGGACAACAGCACCAGCACGATCATGAACGACTTCAGCACCGTGCCGACGACGTCGACACGGAAGGTGCCGGCGAAGCCGAACCTGGCCGATTCCGGCACGTAGCTCGCGAGCAGCGCCAGGACCACGATGCCGCCGAGCATCGAGCACCAGAACGACGCCAGCGGCTTGCGCTTGCCGACGAAGGCCTCGAGCAGCAGGACCGCGCAGCCGAAGACGAGCAGCGCGATTTCGGGAATGACGAGGGCGATGTCGTTCATAGATTGGCGACGCTCAGTTTCGACTGCGCGACCTGCTGGACGAGGTGCTCGACGCTGACGTGCATCATGTCGAGCAGCGGCGCCGGCCACACGCCGAACAGCAGGACCATCACCGCCAGGGCGCCGAGGATCACGGCCTCGCGACCGTTGATGTCGGTCAGCGTGGCGACCTTCGGATTGCGGACGTCGCCGAAGACGACGCGCTTGTACATCCACAGCGTGTAGGCGGCGCCGAGGATCAACGTCGTCGCGGCCAGGAACGCATACCAGAAGTTGGCCTTGTAGGCGCTCAGGATGACGATGAACTCACCGACGAAACCCGAGGTGGCGGGCAGGCCCGCATTCGCCATCGCGAACAGCAGCATGAAGGCCGCGAACTTCGGCATCCGGTTGACGACGCCGCCGTAGTCGTTGATCTGGCGGCTGTGCAGGCGGTCGTACATGACGCCGACGCAGAGGAACAGCGCGCCGGACACGAAGCCGTGCGAAATCATCTGCACCATCGCACCTTCGATGCCCATCGCCGCGTCCTGCCAGTCGTTGGTGACCGCATGGATGTCGAACATCATGAACATGCCGAGCGTCACGAAGCCCATGTGCGAGATCGACGAATAGGCGATCAGCTTCTTCATGTCCTGCTGGACCAGCGCGACGAAGCTGATGTAGACGACCGCGATCAGCGACAGCGCGATCATGAAGGAGTCGAGCGCGAGCGCTGCGTCCGGCGTGATCGGCAGGCTGAAGCGGAGGAAACCATAGCCACCCATCTTCAGCATGATCGCCGCCAGCACGACCGAGCCGCCGGTCGGCGCCTCGACGTGCGCGTCCGGCAGCCAGGTATGCACGGGCCACATCGGCACCTTGACGGCGAAGGCGAGCAGGAAGGCGATGAAGATGAGCTTCTGCTCGGTCGCCGTCAGCGCCACGGCCTGCATCTCGGCGAGGCCGAAGCTGCCGGTCTGGCGGTAGAGATACAGCAGCGCCACCAGCATCAGCACCGAGCCGAGGAAGGTGTAGAGGAAGAACTTGATCGTCGCGTAGACGCGTCGCGGACCGCCCCAGATGCCGATGATCAGGAACATCGGGATCAGCATCGCTTCCCAGAACACGTAGAAGAGCAGCGCGTCCAGCGCGCAGAACACCCCGACCATCAGCCCCTCGAGGATCAGGAAGGCGCCCATGTACTGGTTGACGCGATCCTCGATGACTTCCCAGCTCGCGCCGACGACGAGGATCGAGGTGAAGGTCGTCAACAGGATCAGCGGCAGCGAGATGCCGTCGATACCCAGGTGATATTCGACCTTGAAGGTCTCGATCCAGGTCATGCGCTCGGCGAACTGCATGTTCGCGGTCGTCGCGTCGAAGCCCTGCCACAGGAGCAGCGAGACCAGGAAGGTCGCGATCGAAATGACCAGGGCCGTGAGCTTGGCGGTGCCGTCGCGCCGGGCACCGGCGAAGATCACCCACACGCCGCCGAGGATCGGCAGCCAGATGGAGAGGCTCAGGAGCGGGAGATCGAGTTGCATGCGTGTTTCCGTCGGGTCGGGGCCTAAGCGCGGCCGCTCACGCGATCACCTTGTGGACGAACACGGCCAGCAGCGCGAGCAGGCCGACGATCATCGCGAAGGCATAGTGGTAGAGGTATCCGGACTGCACGCCGCGCAGGATCTGCGAGAACCAGCCGACGAGCTTGGCCGAGCCGTTGACTAACAGGCCGTCGATGAGCCGCACGTCGCCGAAGCGCCACAGCATCCCGCCGGTGCCGCGGGCGCCGCCGGCGAAGAACCATTCGTTGAACGCGTCGAAGCCGTACTTGTTCTCCAGCAGGCGCTGCAGCGGCCGCAGGCTGGCCGCAATCCGGCCCGGCAGTTCCGGCGCCTTCAGGTACAGGAACCAGGCCGCGACGACACCGCCGATCGCGAGGAAGAACGGCGGCTGCGTCATGCCGTGCAGGATGAACGGCAGGACACCGTGGAAGTGCTCGGCCATGTGATGCAGGCCCTCGGCGTGCTCGGGCGTGACGAGGATGCTCGCGCCGAAGTAGTCGCCGAACAGCATCGGCTGGATCGCGATCGCGCCGATCACGACCGACGGCACCGCGAGCGCGACCAGCGGCACCCACACCACGGCCGGCGATTCGTGCAGGTGCTCCTCGGTGTGGTGATCCATGCGGCCCTTGCCGTGGAAGACCATGAAATAGAGCCGGAACGAATACAGCGCGGTGACGAACACGCCCGCGAGCAGCGCGTAGTAGGCGAGCTGCGACACCGGCGTGTGCGACAGCTTGACGGCCTCGATGATCGCGTCCTTCGAGAAGAAGCCGGCGAAGCCCGGGAAGCCGATCAGCGCGAGCGAGCCGACCAGGCTCGTGATCCAGGTGATCGGCATGTACTTGCGCAGGCCGCCCATGTTGCGCATGTCCTGCTCGTGGTGCATGCCGATGATGACCGAGCCCGCGGCGAGGAACAGCAGCGCCTTGAAGAAGGCGTGCGTCATCAGGTGGAACATCGCGGCCGAGTAGGCCGAGGCGCCCAGCGCGGCGGTCATGTAGCCGAGCTGCGACAGCGTCGAATAGGCGACGACGCGCTTGATGTCGTTCTGCACGAGGCCGAGGAAGCCCATCAGGAAGGCCGTCAGCGTGCCGATCGTCTGCACCACGGTCAGCGCGGTGTCCGACAGCTCGAACAGCGGCGACATGCGCGAGACCATGAAGATGCCGGCCGTCACCATCGTCGCGGCGTGGATCAGCGCGGAGATCGGCGTCGGGCCTTCCATCGAGTCCGGCAGCCACACGTGCAGCGGCATCTGCGCCGACTTGCCCATCGCGCCGACGAACAGCAGCAGGCAGATCAGCGTCATCAGCGACCACTCGTGGCCGTCGAGGATCGACACCGTCGTGCCGGCCAGCGCCGGCGCGGCCTGGAACACTTCGGCGTAGTCGAGGGAGCCGGCGTACATCAGCACCGCCGCGATGCCGAGCAGGAAACCGAAGTCGCCGACGCGGTTGACGAGGAAGGCCTTCAGGTTCGCGTAGATCGCGGTGTCCTTCTTGAACCAGAAGCCGATCAGGAGATACGAGACGAGGCCCACCGCCTCCCAGCCGAAGAACAGCTGCAGGAAGTTGTTCGACATCACCAGCATCAGCATGCTGAAGGTGAACAGCGAGATGTAGGCGAAGAAGCGCTGGTAGCCTGGATCGTCGTGCATGTAGCCGATGGTGTAGACGTGCACCATCCACGACACGAAGGTGACGACGACCATCATCGTCGCCGTCAGCTCGTCGATCAGGAAGCCGACGTGGAAGCCGACGCCGCCGGTGTCGAGCCAGGTGTAGAGGTTCTCGTTCAGGACCGGCGCGTCGCCGAGGACCACCTGCTGGAAGACGCGGGCGGAGAGGAAGAACGAGATGCCGACGCCGACGATCGTCACCCAGTGCGCCCCGGCGCGGCCCAGCGCCTTGCCGAAGAGGCCGGCGAGAACGGCGCCGACGAGCGGCGCCAGCACGATGATGAGACAGAGTTCTTTCACGTTGCGCTACCTGCTCGGGATGCCTGCCGCCTCAACCCTTCATCGCGTCCAGGTCCTCGACGTTGATGGAGTTCCGGCTGCGGAACAGCACCACGAGGATGGCGAGGCCTATCGCGGACTCGGCCGCGGCGACGGTCAGGATGAAGAACACGAAGACCTGTCCCGCGATGTCCTGGTTGAAATGCGAGAAGGCGACGAAATTCATGTTGACGGCGAGCAGCATCAGCTCGATGCACATCAACAGCACGATCACGTTCTTGCGGTTGATGAAGATGCCCGCGACGCTGAGGCAGAACAGCGCGGCGCCGACGATCAGGTAGTGCGAGAGTGACGGCATGGCGGCTCAGGTGCTCTTCTCGGCGTCCATCTTGACGAGGCGGACGCGATCCTCCCGGCGTACCCGGACCTGCAGCTCGGGCTTCGGCGCCTTGGTCTGGCGCGACGAGCGCAGCGTGAGCCCGATGGCGGCGATGATCGCGACCAGCAGCAGCACCGCGGCGATCTCGAGCGGCAGCACGAACTGGTTGAACAGCGCGAGCCCCAGCTGCTCGGTGTTGGCGACGTCGGCCGCGGCCGGCGGCGGCAGTGCGACCTGCGCGGTGCCGAAGTGCGCGGGGCCGACGACGAGCATCAGCGACACGCCCATCAGCACCGCGAACATCGCGGCGATCGGCAGGTACCTCGCGAAGCCTTCGCGCACCGCGGCGACGTTGATGTCGAGCATCATCACGACGAACAGGAACAGCACCATCACCGCGCCGACGTAGACGAGCACCAGCGCGATGGCGAGGAACTCCGCCTCGAGCAGCAGCCACAGGCCCGCGCTGGAGAAGAAGGCGAGCACCAGCGAGAGCACCGCGTGCACGGGGTTGCGCAGCGTGATGACGAGCACGCCGGACGCGACCAGCATCGCGGCGAAGACGTAGAACACGAGCGTTTCGAAGCTGATCACGAACCTTCCCCCACCCCTGGTACAGGGGCATCTGCGCCGTGCTGCGTGCGGCCTCTCATCGGTAGCGGGCTTCCGCGGCGCGGTCGGCCGCGATCTGCGCTTCCATGCGATCGCCGTGCGCGAGCAGCTTCTCCTTGGTCATCAGCAGATCGCCCCGCTGCTCGCCGTGGTACTCGAAGTGCCGGGTCTCGACGATCGAGTCGACCGGGCAGGATTCCTCGCAGAAGCCGCAGAAGATGCACTTCGTCAGGTCGATCTCGTACTTCGTCGTGCGGCGCGTGCCGTCCTCGCGCGGCTCGGACTCGATCGTGATCGCGAGCGCCGGGCACACCGCCTCGCACAGCTTGCAGGCGATGCAGCGCTCCTCGCCGTTCGGGTAGCGACGCAACGCGTGCAGGCCGCGGAAGCGCGCCGACTGCGGCGTCTTCTCTTCCGGGTACTGGATCGTGATCTTGCGGCTGAACATGCGCTTGCCGGTCAGCCGCATGCCGTTGGCGAGCTCGACGAGGGTGAGGCTCTTCAGGTAACTGACGATGGCGTTCATGGCGTTCCCTCCCCTTCCGTCACGCGGGGTCGAACCAGGGTGGCAGCTTCATCACGACGGCCGCGGCGACGACGACGATCCAGACGATGGTGATCGGCAGGAACACCTTCCAGCCGAGGCGCATGATCTGGTCGTAGCGATAGCGCGGGAAGGTCGCGCGGAACCACAGGAAGCAGAACAGGAAGAAGCTGAGCTTGAAGACGAACCAGTGGATGCCGTCGCCGAGCAGCGGACCCACCACCGGCACGCTCGCCAGCGCGGCCGGCAGCGGCGACAGCCAGCCGCCGAAGAACAACACCGCGGTGAGGCCCGAGATCAGGATCATGTTCGCGTATTCGGCGAGGAAGAACAGCGCGAAGGCCATGCCCGCATACTCGACGTGGAAGCCGGCGACGATTTCCGACTCGCCTTCCGAGACGTCGAAGGGCGCGCGATTGGTCTCGGCGACGCCGGAGATGAAGTAGACCATGAACATCGGGAACAGCGGCAGCCAGAACCAGGTCAGCACGTTGCCGCGCTGGGCCTCGACGATCTCGCCGAGATTGAGGCTGCCGGCCGCGACCAGCACGCAGACGAGCGCGAAGCCCATCGCGATTTCGTAGGAGACGATCTGCGCCGCCGAGCGCATCGCGCCGAGGAAGGCGTACTTCGAGTTCGAGGCCCAGCCCGCGATGATGATGCCGTACACGCCCAGCGAGGTCAGTGCGAGGATGTAGAGCAGGCCGGCGTTGATGTCGGCGAGCGTCATCTCGGCGCCGAAGGGCACCACCGCCCACGCCGCCAGCGCCGGCGCCAGCGCGATGACGGGCGCGGCGAGGAACAGGAACTTGTTGGCGCCGGTCGGGACGATGATTTCCTTCGTCATCAGCTTGAACGCGTCCGCGATCGGCTGCCCCCAGCCGCCGAGGAAACCGAGCCCGAACAGGCTCACGCGATTGGGGCCGAGGCGCACCTGCATGTAGCCGATCACCTTGCGCTCGGCGAGCGTCAGATAGGCAACGGCGCCCATCAGCGGGGCCACGATCAGCACGATCTTGAACAGGATCACCAGCACCGCCGCGACGGCCGGCGGCAGGAACGGGGCCTGGGCGAGCAGCCACTCGGTCATCGTGCACCCCCGAGCTTGACGGACGTCGATGCCGGCAGCTGCGCCGCGAGCGCCGAGCCGGCGTGGATCACGCAGGTCTGCGCGGGCACCGCGTCGTCGATCATGAGCGCCGCGCTCGCCTGCGCCGCGCCCGCGCTCACGGTGACGCGCGCGCCGTCGGCGAGGCCGAGCGCGGCGGCGGTCGCCGTCGACACGCGGACCTTGTCGTCCGCAGCGCCGACCGTGGCCTGCAGCGCCGGTGCACGGCGCACCAGCGCGTCGCCCGCGTAGAGCGCCGGCACATCGAGACGCTCGAGGCCTGCGACCGTCGCCGTCATCGGCGCGCGCTGCGCGGCGGCCTCGCGCGCGACGGGCCGGTGCTCGCCGACGAGCGTCTTCAGCTCGGCGCCGACGGCGGCGACCGACACGGCATCGAAGCCGTCGAGTCCCAGCCGCTCGCCGAGCACGCGCAGGACTTTCCAGGCCGCGCGAGCCTCGCCCGGCGGCTTCACGGCGGCGCCGAAGTCCTGCCACAGGCCCGTCGCATTGACGAAGCTGCCTTCGTTCTCGCCGAAGGCGGCGATCGGCAGCAGCACCTGCGCGGTCTCGAGCAGCGCCGGGGTCGCGAAGGCCGTCAGCGCGACGACGCGGGCCCTGCCCAGCGCGGCGAGCGCCGCCGGCACGTCGGCGAAATCGCGTTCGGGCTCGATGCCGAGGAGTATGCATGCCTCGAGACCTTCGGCGAGCATCGTACCCGCCGGCTTGCCGGGCGCGGACAGCGCGCGGCCGGCCGGGCCGCGATGCGGCACGGCGCCGGCGAGCCAGGCGCCGGCCGCGTTCGCGCCGTCGGTGAGCTCGCCGAGGCGGCTGCCGGTGAGCTGTGCGATCGCCGCGCAGCGGTTCAGCCAGTCGGCGCGCTGCGCACTGCGCTCGACGTCGCCGGCGGCGATGACATAGGCGTGCTCGGCGTCGCGCAGAGCCGCGGCAATCGCGCGCGCCGCGTCGTCGACGGCGACGTCGCCGAGCGCGCCGAGCAGTGCGGCGTCCTGCGCCGACTCGGCCGCCGCGCGCGTGACGGCGGCGAGCGCGGCGCCGATTTCACCGGGACGCATCGTGAGGCGGCCGGCGAGCTCGAAGTTGTAGGGCTGCGCATAGCTGTCGACGACGAAGACCTTCGCGCCGCGCAGCGCGGCCTAGCGGATGCGGTGATTCAGCAGCGGCTGGTCGTGGCGCGGATGGCC
>JBFWSI010000157.1:0-7860 GCA_050248455.1 Gammaproteobacteria bacterium
CCTGTATCGCAGTGTTGAGCCCGAGACCCGTCGTCGGCGGGTGCCTGTGCGCGGCATCGCCGACGAAGAACACGCGGCCGACCTGATAGCGGTCGGCGAGCACGGCGTCGAGCTGCCAGTTGCTGACCTTGTGCACCTTCAGCTCCAGCGTCGGCAGCTTCAGCAATGCCCGCAGGTGCGGCACGACGCCGGCTTCATCGAAGGGCGTCGACTGCCCCGGCGGGAAACCGAAATGGACCACCCATTCCTCGGAATGCCGGCCCCAGGTCGGCCCCATCGGCACCATCGCGCCGCTGCCGAACACGCCTTCGTGATCCGGATTGATGAACCAGGTGATGAGGCAGCCGTCGTCCCACCATCGGGAGAGATCGGCCGAGATGTGCGAGCTGACGATGCGGCCGAGATCGGTGGGCCCCTGCATGCGTACGCCGAGCATCGGTCCCAGCGTCTTGCCGCCGTCGGCGGCGACGACATAGCGGGCGCGCACGTGGCGCACGCGCGCGGCATCACGATCGAGAATCTCGGCGCTGGCGCCGTCCCCATCCTGCGCCAAGCTCGTCAATTCGTGGTGGAAGCGGATGCATCCCGGCGCCCGACGCTCGGCTTCCTCGCGCAGCAGCGGCTCCAGCCGGATTTGCGGATAGTTCGACGACGGGCCCGGGCTGTCCCGTTCATACGCGGCGGCGAGCGCGCCGCCGCCGAAGGCATCGATCTCGTGGAAGGTGCGGGCGTCGAACGGGCCGTTGCCGCCGAGCGTGGTGCGCCAGCGCACCTTGCCCATGTTCGCCAGCGGGGTGCCGACCGCGTAGAGGCGCTCGGCGAGGCCGTGCTGCCGCATCACCTCCATCGTGCGCTGGTTCAGGTAGTGGGCCTTGGGCAGCACGGACGTGCCGGCATGGCGCTCGACGAGCAGGTGCGGCACACCCAGATCGGACAGCATGATCGACAGCGTGAGCCCGCCACCGCCGCCGCCGACGATGAGCACGGGAACTTCCAGCGAATCGCGCGTGGTGGTCGTCACGACGGCCGGATCAAGCGCCCATCATGCGCGACATCGGGTCCGGCATCGGCGGTCCGGCCAGGGCCCAGGCGCGCGTGCAGAGCGTGGATGCCGGGGTGCCGCGCCGGAGCGCCTCGAGCATCGCCTGCGGATCGAAGGCGGGGCCGACCGGGTCGGCGGCGAATTCCTCGCCCATCATGTACGCCGTCGCCGCGCTCGGTGTCGCAAAGTTGTCGACCTGGAGCTCGACGAGATTGCCGTCGGGGTCGCGGTAGTACAGCGACGTCGTCACGCCGTGCTGGATCGGCGTGAGCGGTTCAATCCCGGCGTCCTTCAAGCGCGCATAGCAGGACAGGAGGTCGATCAGCGCCGGAAAGGTATACGCGCTGTGGTGCATGCACGCCGTGGTCGGGGTGCGCGGCGCCAGCGGCACCGGGGGAGCGACGAAGGCGATGCGGTGATGCTCTTCGTCGAAAGTCATGAAACACAGCCCCGGATTCTCGTAGACGACGTGCGCGCCGAGGACAGTCGCGTACCAGTCGCGCATCTCGGTGAGCCGGTTGGTCATCAGCACGATGTGGGCGAGCTTCGGGTGTAGCTGCATGTCGGGATCCTCGCCGCGCGGGCCGTCGCCACGCCTTCCGTCCGAGAGCCTAGGTGCTGGTTGACTTGGAGTCAATGAAATGCGAATTCTGCAGCGCAGAGAACGCAGGGGCAGGGCCATGACGAAACGCGGTTCGCGAGCGGGCGCGGGGCACGGCGCGCGGGCGGTGCGCGCCGAGCAGACACGGCGCACGCTGGTGCTGGCCGCGCTGGACGAGTTTTCGCGCCGTCCCTTCGATCGCGTCGCGATCGACGACGTCGCGGCCGCCGCAGGGGTCGCTCACGGGCTCGTCTTCCATTACTTCGGCAGCAAGCGTGGCCTCTACCTGGAGGCTCTGCGCGAAGTCGCGCGCCAGCTGCGCGCCATACATGCCGACTCGGGCACGGGAGCGGCAGGAGAGCGGATCCGGGCGATGCTGCTGCGTCACCTGCGCTACATGAGCCGTCACAGCGCGCTCGCGCGGCACCTGTTCCGCGGTGGACTGGGCACCGACCCCGAAGCATGGAACATCATCGACGCGTCGCGTGCCGAAGCGACGACGTGGATTGCGCGTGAGCTCGGCCTGGATCCCGGCAATCCGGCGCTCAAGCTCACGCTGCGCGCGATGAGCGGCGCGATCGACGAAGCGACCGTGTACTGGCTCGACCATCGACGTCTCGCCAGCCTGGTCTCGATGACGGACGCGCTGCTCGAGATGGTCGCGGCCGCCGTCACGGCCGCTGCGCGCCTCGATGAGGGCCTCGACGTCGCGCCCGCGCTGAGCGCACTCGGAGGCCCGAAGATGGCGTCACGCTGAAGAGGCTCAGTGGCCCGCGTCCTCGCGTCGCGCGAGGCGCGCGAAAGTCTGGGCGTAGCCGTGGACGCGCTCGAGATAGTGCGCGAGCGGGTGGTCGCCGCAGCGCTGGCCCGGCGTCGGGCGCAGGCCGGCGGCCGCGAAGCGCGAGGCCGCACCCGCGCCGCACAGGTGCGTGACGATGGCGAGATCCTGCTGCTGCCTCAGCGTCGCATGCGGTATCCCGCGCCGGGCCAGGATCTCGCGCACGCGGCGATCGAGGTTCGAGGCCGCGAGCTCCACCGCGTGCGAGGGGATCACGCGCGAGTAGAGCGCGTTGAACCAGCAGCTGTTCCAGTCGTGCCACGGCCCGTCGGCAACGACGCGGTGATCGCGCACGCACCAGCCGCGCGCCTCCTCGAACGTCCCATCCGTGAACTGGTACATGCCGACTGCACTCGAAGCCGGCTTGTAGAGATCGAAGGGATCGAGCGTCGCGTTCCAGCGCCAGTAGGTGCGGGCGACGGGATTGCCGGAAGCTTCCGACTGGGCGAGCGCGGCGAGCAGCGCCGGCGTCATGATCGAGGTCGAATGCGCGCGGAACAGCGGCGCGTAGGCCTGCCAGGTCTCGCTGGGTGTCTTGAACAGGCGGCCGCTGACGGGAAAGAACAGCTCCGTCGGTTTGCGCGCAACCTGGTAGAGCCAGTTCGCGGCCGGCGCGAGCAGCACGACGAGCGTGACGGCGATGCCGAACTGCAGGAAGCCCGGCGCGCGCAGGTACAGGCGCAGGAGGCGCAGCAGATACCGCGGCCAGCGCCAGTGCGCGAACGCCTCGCGCAGCGGCGCGCGCCGCGCACTGCGCGGGACAGGTTTCGCCGCCGCCTTCGGTGCGCGCGACGGCTTGCTCGTGCGCACCGCGTCCACGCGCTTCGCCTTGGCGCCGACCTTGCGTCGCGCGGCCGTTGCTTCCGTGGCGTCGTCGCGCGACGCGCGCGGCTTGCGCCCCGAGGGCCTGGACGGCGAACGACGACGCGGCGGGACAGACGACATGCGCGCAGCTTAGCGAAAGCGCGCGCCCCTTGCCGACCGTCACCCCCGATCCGGAGGGCCCAGGGCTCCGCGACGGGGCCGCCCTCGATGCCGCGCAGATCTCAGAACGCGATTTCCACGCCTCCCTGGACCAGCAGCGGCATGCCGACGCGGATGCCGCGCGTGCGGTCCACGATGTAATCGCGATCCATCAGGTTCTTTGCGGCCAGGAACAGCGTCGCGTCGTACTTGCGCACCGGGTAGCTCGCCGCGAGATTGAAGATCGTGGAGGACTTGATGCGGCCGATCTGGCCGTTGCCGTTGACTGGCGCGAACTCGGTGTTCGCGAAATCGGCGAACTGCGACGAGGTGTGAACCGCTTCGAGGCGGACGTCGAAGCCGCTCGCATGCGTGTAGCCCAGCATCGTCGTCGCGAGGTGCTCGGGCGCATAGGGCAGGCGCTTGCCTTCGCGCGAGCCGGCGACGACGCGGCCGTTGGCGACTTCCGTGACCGGCGTCTCCTGATCTGCCGTCGGCAGCCAGGTATACGCCAGCTGCAGGTACCAGTTGTCGCGCGTCGACAGCAGCTGCTGGCTGTCGAAACGGACGGCCAGCTCGAGCCCTTCGTAGAGCGTCTCGCCCTGGGCCAGCGGGGTCGCGCCGCCGGCGATCGAGCCGACCTGGATCTGGTTCTCGAAGTCGTTGCGGAAGACCGTGGCTTCGACGTGCGCGCCCGGACGCAGATCGGTGCGCACGCCGAGCTCCGCGTTCCAGCTCTTCTCGACGTCGACGTCGGTGAAGGTCGCGATGGCGGCACCGGCCGGCGTCACGATCAGGTCCTCCACGCGCGGGGGCGCAAAACCGCGGTGGACACCGCCGAAGAAGGTCACGGTGTCGCGCGGATTCCACGTCACGCCGAAACCGGGAATCACCTCCGCGACGTCGTCATCGCCTTCGCCGCCGGTCAGGTTGTTGAGCCGCGTGTTGTCGACGTACTCGACGCGGACGCCCGGTGTCACGGTGAACTGGCCGAGCAGCACGCGGTTCTGCGCGAACAGCGAATAGGCATCGACCTCGCGTTCCTGGTTTTCGACGATCGTGCCCGCGCGCGCCGTCGCCGCGACACCGTTCTGCTGGATTCGATCCTGGGACTCGTAGTGCGCGCGCACGCCGGCCTGGAACTCGCTCTCGACGCCGAGCCAGTCGTGACGTGCGAACAGGCGCGGCTCGACGCCGTAGGTGTAATAGCTGCGCTGGCGGCCCTGCACGGAGTTGCACGTGTCCGGGTCGACCCGCCGGCCGGCGAGGCGCGCGTTGGTGAACGCCGCGCCGCACTGACCGTCGGTGGTGGTGCTGGCCTGGCGCCACCAGTCGCGCTTGAAATGCGTGAAGTAGACGTTGGTCGTGAGCACCAGATCGCTGGAGAAGGCGATTTCGTGAGTGGCCGATGCGCCGGTGCGATCGACGTTGAAATTGTCGTTGTCGAACGGGTGGTAGCGATAGCCGAAATTGCGGAGCTCCGCGTCGGTGAGGCCGGAATAGCCGACCGACGAATCCTCGCCGTAGTAGCTCGCCCGCAGCGTGATCGCCTGGTTGCCGAGGAAGGAGTAGACGCCCTTGAAGTTGAAGTCGTCGATCTCGGTTTCCTCGTTGTCGCGCGAACCGTCGCCCTGCTTGCGCATGTAGTCCATCAGCATGCCCTTGCCGCCGAGCCGAAGACGGCCGTTGACATAGTCGCGGCTGCCGCCGGACAGGGTGAGCCCACCTTCGAAGGCCTGCGGTGGCGTCGGCGTCACGTAGTTGATCACACCGCCGATGGTCTGCGGCCCGAACAGGATCTGCTCCGAACCCTTCAGCACTTCGATGCTGTCGAAGCGCTCCACCGGCGGGTGGTAGTAGCTCGCGTTGTCGCCGTAGGGCGCATAGGCGAGCGGCATGCCGTCCTCGAGCAGCAGCACCTTCGTCGAGCGCGTCGGATTCAGGCCGCGCAGACCGATGTTGGGACGCAGCGCAAAGCCTTCCTCGTCGCGCACGTGCACGCCCGGGGCCTTGCGCAGCGCCTCGTTGATCGTGAACACGCGGCTCTGGCGGAGCTCCTGCGCGTCGATGATCGTGGCCGCGCCGGCGATCTCCGGCAGCCTGCTCGCCGAGCCGATGACCTCGATGGCGGGCAGGGCGGTCACGCTTTCGGCGTCGCCCGGTTCGGCGGTTTCGGCACCGACGCCGCCGGACAGCGTGAGCACGGCAACGGACACGGGGCTGCGCAAACGGTGAACGACGGGCATCGGACCCCCTTATTCGAATCTAAATGAGAATGCGTCAGATTCTATTATGAGAACAGATGCCGGCCATCAGGAAAAAACGGCGGGAGGACGCAGTCCGCTCGAATCAGCGGAGGTCGACGCGCCTGCCGGTATCGGCGATGCGCCGAACCCTGAAGGCAGGCCCGAGCTCCGCGTCATGGCGCGCGGCAACTCGCCTTTCGCGGAGTTTCCCGTAGGCTGGACGGCATTCCCGTGCCGCTGCAGGAGCTCGCCGATGTCATCTGTCGTTCGCCAGTCGATCGTCGTGCCGGGTTATCAGGGGCGTGCGGCGCGGATCCCGGCCGGCGCGACGCTCACGATCACCGATCTCGAAGGCTGCCAGATCGGCGATCTGTTCGTGCTCGCCGCCGCCGATCCGAGCGAGCAGCTGAGTCCCGCGGTGACGCGGCTCGTCAACTTCACGCCGTTCCCGCGGCCGGGCGAGAGTTTCTACAGCAATCGCCGCCGCGCGCTGCTGACATTGCTCGCGGACGAGTCGCCCGGGCCGCACGACATGACCTTCGCGCCCTGCGATCGCGAGATCTATCGCGCGCTCGGCGCGGGCGAGCATCATCCGAACTGTCGCGACAACTTCTTCAGCGCCGCCGCCGAGCTCGGCCTGCGGCCGGACTTTCCCCCGGATCCGATCAACGTGTTCCAGAACACGCCCCTCGATGCCGACGGCAACTACGTGATCGGCGTCACGCGCACGCGCGCCGGCGACCGCGTGCACTTTCGCGCCGAGTGCGAGCTGCTCGTCGTCCTCACCGCCTGCTCGGTCGACATCCCGTTCGCGGGCGTGCAGCCGAACGGCGGGCGTTCGACCCCGCTGCGGCTCGACATCGCCTGAGGGCCGGCGTGCGCCTGCGCTACACGGCCGTCGCGATCTGCGCGGGCAATGCCGGCGCGTACGCGATCGTCAACACTTCGCCGATCACGCTCGGCGCGCTGAAGCAGGGCCTGGGCCTCGACGCCGCCGCGGCCGGTGCGCTGATGACGGCGGCGCTGCTGACGATGGGCCTGGTCGCGCTCGCCGCTGCGCCGTTCCTGACCGGCGCGCGCAAGCGGCGTGCGGCCCTGGTCGCCGCGCTGGTCCTGACGCTCGGCGAAGGCGCGGCGGCGCTGAGCGACTCGGGCGCATGGATGGCGCTGTGGATGCTCCTGATCGGCCTCGGCGCCGGGATCCTGCTCGCGGCCGTGAACGCGATCGTCGCGGCGACGGCTGCCCCCGACCGGCTCTTCGGTTACGCGCTGACGAGCGCCTACGTCGCCGCCGCGCTGCTCGTCTTCGCGCTCACGCCCGCGATCGAGATCGCCGGTCAGCACGGTGCCTTCGCGGTGCTCGCCGCGTTCTCGCTCGCGCTGCTGCCGCTGCTGCGCGGCCTGCCTTTCGAGGCCGACGCGTGGCAAGTGTCGCCCGCCGCGGTCGCCGCCGCGCCGTCGCGGCGCGGCGGTCTGGCGTTGCTCGTCGGGATCTTCGTCATCGGCGTGCCGATGATGGGCTTCTATGCCTTCATCGAAAGCCTGGGCGCGCGCTTCGATCTCGCGCCGGCGCAGATCGCCCCCGTCTTCGCCGCGCAGCAACTCGCGTCGGTGGCGGGTGCATTGCTCGCGGCGCGTGCGGGTCTGCGCATCGGCCTGCGCAAGGGCATTCTCGGCGCGACGGTGCTGCACACCGTCGCGATCGCGGTGGCCGTGCTCGGCGACGGTCCCTGGCCCTATGCGGCCGGGGTCATTGCCGAAGGTTTCAGCTTCCTGTTCCTGCTGCCCCTGCTGTTCACGCTCGCCGCCGCGCTGGATGCGAGTGGGCGCTGGGCCGCGGCCGCCAACGGCGCGCTGTTCGTCGCGACGGGGATCGCACCGGCCCTGATCGGGACGCTGATCGACCGCTACGGCTACGCGGCGATCGCCTGGTCGATGCTGGCGGCGACACCCCTGGGCCTCGCCGCCTTCGGCGCGAGCCTGCGGACGCTGGAGCCCGGCAGGCGCGCGACTTAGGGCCTCCGCGACTCAGGGCGTCGCATAGGGGCGGTGCGCGAGCGCGGCGCCGTTCTCCCAGCCGCCGCCGAGGGCGAGATAGATCGCACTCAGCTGCCGGGCGAGGTTGACCTCGGACAGCGCGAGCTGGTCTTCGATCGACAGCAGGCGGCGC
>JBFWSI010000158.1:0-7860 GCA_050248455.1 Gammaproteobacteria bacterium
GGGTGGAACTGCAGCGCGTAGTAGCGGCGCGCTTCGTCCGCCATGCCCGCGATCGGCGCACCGTCGGTGGAGGCGATGCACTTGAAGCCGTCCGGCAGCGTCGTCACGTGATCGCCGTGGCTCATCCACACATCGAGCAGGCCGTGCCCTTCGGCGTTGATCTCGTCCTGGATGTCCTTCAGCAGGGCCGAATGGCCGCGGGCACGTACGCGCGCATAGCCGAACTCGCGCGTCGCGGCGGCTTCGACCTTGCCGCCGAGCTGCGCCGCCATCGTCTGCATGCCGTAGCAGATCCCGAGCACGGGCACGCCGAGCTCGAAGACGAGATCCGGCGCTTTCGGGCCGTTGGCGGCGGTGACGGATTCGGGGCCGCCGGAGAGGATGATGCCCTTCGCGCCGAAGTCGCGGACGACCTCGACGCCGACGTCCCAGGGCTTGATCTCGCAGTAGACCTGCGCCTCGCGGATGCGGCGCGCGATCAGCTGCGTGTACTGCGAGCCGAAGTCGAGGATGAGGATGCGATCGGCGTGGATGTCACCCGGCGTCGTTGCAGTCACGTCGTTCAATCCACCCGGTAATTCGGCGCTTCCTTCGTGATCTGCACGTCGTGCACGTGGCTCTCGCGCATGCCGGCGAGCGTCGCGCGGACGAACTTCGGCTTCGTGCGCAGCTCCTGGATGTTGCGGCAGCCCGTGTAGCCCATCGCGGCGCGCAGGCCGCCGAGCATCTGGTGCACGATGTTCCTGAGCGGCCCCTTGTACGGCACGCGGCCCTCGATGCCTTCCGGCACGAGCTTCTCGAGATCGCCGCCTTCCTGGAAATAGCGATCGGAGGATCCGTGCCGCTGCGCCATCGCGCCCAGCGAGCCCATGCCTCGATAGCTCTTGTACGAACGGCCCTGGTAGAGCTCGACTTCGCCCGGTGCTTCCTCGGTGCCGGCAAAGAGGCTGCCGAGCATCACCGAGTGCGCGCCGGCGACCATCACCTTGGTGACGTCGCCCGAGTAGCGGATACCGCCGTCGGAGATCAGCGGGATGCCGGGCTTCGCCAGCGCTTCCGCGACTTCGGACACCGCGGTGATCTGCGGCACGCCGACGCCCGTCACGATGCGCGTGGTGCAGATCGAGCCCGGGCCGATGCCGACCTTCACCGCGTCCGCGCCGGCTTCGGCGAGCGCGATCGCCGCCGCGCCGGTCGCGATGTTGCCGCCGATGACCTGCGTGTCCTGGAAGCGCTTCTTGATGTAGCGCACGGTGTCGAGCACGCCGCGCGAATGGCCGTGCGCGGTATCGACGACGATGACGTCGACACCCGCCTCGACCAGCGCCTCGATGCGCTCGTAGGTGCCGGCGCCGGTGCCGACGGCGGCGCCGACGCGCAGGCGCTCGTCGCTGTCCTTGCAGGCATTCGGAAATTCGTCGGCCTTCTGGATGTCCTTGACCGTGATGAGGCCGCGCAGCGCGAAGGCTTCGTTGACGACCAGCACCTTCTCGATGCGGTGCCTATGGAGCAGCGAGATCACCTCGCTCTTGTCCGCGTTCTCGCGCACCGTCACGAGGCGATCCTGCGGCGTCATGATCTCGCGCACGGGCGCGTCGAAGCGTGACTCGAAGCGCAGGTCGCGGCTGGTGACGATGCCGACGAGCTTGCCGTCGCTGACGACGGGCACGCCGGAGATCCGCTTCGCGCGCGTCAGCGCCAGCACTTCGCCGATGCTCATGTCCGGCGCGACGGTGATCGGATCGCGGATGACGCCGCTCTCGAACTTCTTCACCTGGCGCACCTGCGCCGCCTGCTCCTCGGCCGGCATGTTCTTGTGGATGATGCCGATGCCGCCTTCCTGCGCGAGCGAAATCGCGAGGCGGCCTTCGGTGACGGTGTCCATTGCCGCGGAAATCAGCGGGATTTGCAGGTCGATGCCGCGGGTCAGGCGGGTCCGGAGGTCGACGTCGCGGGGCAGGACCTCGGAATAATCCGGGAGCAGGAGGACGTCGTCGAAAGTGAGACCATCGCCCGAAATGCGCATGGCGGGCACCGTTTCTGCTGCGTGGGGTGGCCCGCGATTATAGGGGCTGGGGGGAAGCGGGGTAAACGCGATGCAGCGTCGGGATGGAGCCGTCGCAGGCCGGAGAGCTTGGGCTTCCTGCGTCGGCCCGACCTGCGTGGGGCCTCGGTTTGGCGAGCGCGCCGGCCTGCGGTCTAATGCCGGCATGGCCACCGCCTCCCCTCGCGACGTCTATACCGTCACCCGCCTGAACCGCGAGGTGCGGGCCGTGATCGAGGGGAATTTCGGCGCCGTCTGGCTCGAGGGCGAAATCTCGAACCTCGCGCGCCCGGCTTCTGGCCACTGGTATTTCACGCTGAAGGACCCGTCCGCGCAGGTGCGTTGCGCGATGTTCCGCATGCGCGCCCAGCAGGTCCGCTTCCGCGTGGCGGACGGCATGCAGGTGCTGGTCTATGCGCGCGTCGGCATGTACGAGCCGCGCGGCGAATTCCAGCTCGTCGTCGAGAACATGGAGCCGGCCGGCGAGGGCCTGCTGCGGCTGAAGTTCGAGCAGTTGAAACGGAAGCTCGCCGCCGAAGGCCTGTTCGAGACCGCGCTGAAGCGGCCGCTGCCGGCCTGGCCGCGCGCGGTCGGCGTCGTGACCTCGGCGACGGGCGCGGCGATCCGCGACATCGTCCACGTGCTGGGCCGGCGCAATCCCGGCGTGCCGATCGTCGTCTATCCCTGCGCCGTGCAGGGCGCGGCGGCGGTGCCCGAAATCGTCGCCGCGATCGCGGCGGCGAACCGGCGCGCGGAGGTCGACGTGCTGATCGTCGGGCGCGGCGGCGGCTCGCTGGAGGATCTGTGGGCCTTCAACGAGGAAGCCGTGGTGCGCGCGGTGCGCGGCTCGGCGATCCCCGTCGTCAGCGGCATCGGCCACGAGATCGACTTTACGCTGACGGACTTCGCCGCGGACGTGCGGGCCGCGACGCCGTCGGCGGCGGCCGAAATCTGCGCGCCGGATCGTGCCGAAATCCTGCGCCGTTTCGCGCTGCAGGAGGGCCGGCTCAAACGTTGCGCCGAGCACAGGCTGGCGCTTGCGAAGTCGCGGCTCGCGGGAGCGACGGCACGCCTGCGCGATCCGCGGCGCCGGGTCGAGGAACATGCGCAGCGGCTAGACGAACTGATGCGGCGCCTGCCGCAGGCGATGGACGGCCTGCTCGCGCTGCGCCGCGCACGGCTCGCGCACGTGACGACGGCGCTGGCCGCCGTCACGCCGGCGCGACGCATTCAAGTGAACGCGGAACGCCTGCGCGCGCAGGCGCAGCGCCTGCATGCCGCGATGCCGGCCTATCTCGAGCGCCGTCAGGCGCGCCTGCGCGAAGCCGAGCGCACGCTGCGTGCGGTGAGCCCGGAAGCGACGCTGGAACGCGGCTATGCGATCGTGCGCACCGCCGACGGCGCCATCGCCCGCGACGCCGCACAGTTCACGCCCGGCGCCCGCCTGGACGCGCAGCTCGCGCGCGGCAGCGTCGGCGCGGTGGTGGACGAGGTGAAGCGGGAGGATTGACGCGAACGGCCGCCTCCCGTACCCCGGATGAGCGCAGCGAATCCGGGAAAATTGCGCTTCCCGCGCCACGGAGAACACGGAGGGCGGAAAGAATTTGGATCGGAAGCATCGATGACGCAAGAGCCGAGCCGGTGTCCGCAGACCCGTTCATTTCCCCATTCTTATTCTCCGTGTTCTCTGTGTTCTCCGTGGCTAGATTAATCGGCATTTCAGAGCGCACAGAGCCCCGGATTCGCTGCGCTCGTCCGGGCTGCGAAGAAACTCAATGCCCGTAGCGCAGCCTGTACCAGACGAGGCCGAGATACTCGTGCAGCACCACGCGCGCGGCGGCGAGGATGCTGGCGTCGGGGATGAAGTCGAAGGGGCCGACGACGCCGTCGGCGTCGCGGGTGATGAAGCCGATAGGTGCGGGCACGACCTCGAAACCGACGGCCTCGAAAGCCTCCTTCGCGCGCGGCATGTCGATCGCCTGCGTGACGAGCACGATGGTCTTCACCTCGCCCATCAGCGCGCGCGCATTGCGGGCGTTCTCCGCAGTGTTGTTGCTGCGATCCTCGACCCACTGCACCGGCACGCCGAAATCCGTCTGCAGCGACTCCGCCATCAGCGCGCCTTCGGGCGCGGCATCGTCGAGCGGCGCGCCGCCGACGACGGCGATCGGCCAGCCCGTCGTGCGCTGGACGCGCGCGGCGTAGCGCAGGCGTTCCAAGGTGCGGATCGAGACCACGTCGTGATCGAACTCCGGCGGCTCGGTGTAGCGTCCCGAGCCCGGCACGACGATCGCCTCGACGCGCTGCGCGGCCGGGTTCGCGAGATCGAAGGCGGGTATCGTCTCGAGCTTGCTCGCGAGCCAGCCCAGCGTGATCGGCGCCGACAATAGATACAAGGACGCGAGCGACACGAACACCAGCGTCCACGCCAGCCTGCGCCAGCGCCGCAGCAGGCGCGCGGCGAGCAGCAACAGCAGGTTGCCGGCCGGCGGCAGCAGCAGCCCTTTCGCGAGATAGGTGAGGAAGAGCTCCACGCGCGGGCAGCGCGATCAGACGACGGGTTCGCCGGCGGCCTGCCTGTCCGCGTGATAAGAAGAGCGCACCAGCGGCCCGCTCGCGACGTTGTCGAAGCCGAGCGCCTTGCCGAAGTCCGCGAGCGCGACGAACTCGGCCGGCGCGACGTAGCGCTCGACCGGCAGATGCGCGCGGCTCGGCTGCAGGTACTGGCCGATCGTCACCATGTCGCAGTCGTGCGCGCGCAGATCGCGCAGCACTTCTTCGACTTCCGCGATCTCCTCGCCGAGGCCCAGCATCAGCCCGGACTTCGTCGGCAGCGCGGGAAAGCGCTCTTTGAAGCGCCGGATCAGATCGAGCGACCACTGGTAGTCGGCACCCGGCCGCGCCTTGAGATAGAGCCGCGGCACGGTTTCGAGGTTGTGGTTGAAGACGTCCGGCGGCGCGACGGCGAGCGCGCCCAGCGCGCGATCCATGCGGCCGCGGAAGTCCGGCGTCAGGATCTCGATGTGCGTCGCCGGCGAGGCCGCACGCACCGCGGCGACCACCGCCGCGAAATGCGCCGCGCCGCCGTCGCGCAGATCGTCGCGATCGACCGAGGTGATCACGACGTAGCGCAGCCCCATCGTCTGCACCGCTTCCGCGACGTGCGCGGGCTCCTGCGGATCCAGCGGCAGGGGCCTGCCGTGCGCGACGTCGCAGAACGGGCAGCGCCGCGTGCACAGCGCGCCCATGATCATGAAGGTCGCCGTGCCGTGCGCGAAACATTCGCCGAGATTCGGGCACGAGGCTTCCTCGCACACCGTGTGCAGCGACTTCTCGCGCAGCAGCTGCTTCAGCGCGACGACTTTCGGATCGGTCGGCGCCTTCGCCTTGATCCACGCCGGCTTGCGCGGCAGCGGCCCGACCGTCGGTTCCACCTTCACGGGAATGCGCGCGACCTTGTCCGCGCCGCGCTGCGCGCGGGTGATGACGGCGGGGTCGGCCTTGGCGTCGCTCATGTCGTGTCCGTCCGGATCGCGGATGCTGGGATGGAGGCATTATCGGCCGTCGCGACGGCCGATGCAGCAGGGCGCTCGAGCAAGGCCGACAGCACGTCGATCAGGCGCTCGCCAGCGTCGGTGAGCGTCGTCCTCACGCCCAGTGCGGCGAGGCTCGTGACGGCCAGCCCCGCGTAGCCGCAGGGATTGATGCCGCGGAAAGGCGCCAGATCGGGCGCGACGTTCAGCGCCAGCCCGTGATACGAGCAGTGGCGGCGGATGCGCAGGCCGAGCGCGGCGATTTTCGCGCCGTCGACGTAGACGCCGGGCGCCTTGGGCCGGCGCGCGCCGCGGATGCCGTATTCCGCGAGCACGCGGATCGCGGCTTCCTCGAGCAGGCGCACCAGCTCGCGCGGGCCGAGCGCATGGCGCTGCATGTCGAGCAGCGCGTAGACCACCACCTGGCCCGGGCCGTGCCAGGTGACCTGGCCGCCGCGATCGGTCTGCACGACAGGCGTATCGCCGGGATCCAGCACGTGCGCGGGATCGCCGGCGAGACCTAGCGTATAGACGGGCTCGTGCTCGAGCAGCCACAGCTCGTCCGGCGTCGAGGCCTCGCGCGCGTCGACGAAGTCCTTCATCTGCTGCCAGGTCGGCGCATAGGGCACGCGGCCGAGGCGACGCACGCGCAGCGCAGGGGTGGTCGCGGCGTTCACAGCACCATCAGGATGCGCTCGTGCCCCGACAGCTCCCGGTACAGCGCATCGAGCTGATCCTGGCTCTCGGCCTGCACGGTGACCGTGACGGCGACATAGTTGCCGCCGCGGCTCTCGCGCACGCTGATCGCCCCCTCGCGCACGCTGCCGACGTGACGCAGCACGATCGAGACGACCAGCGCGTCGAAGTCCGGCGCCGCCCGCCCCATGATCTTGAGCGGGAAATCGCAGGGAAACGTGAGGGCTTTGCTGTCGGTCATGCCGGGCTGAGCACGGTATGCGAGATCGCGATCGGGATGGACTGCATTCTATCGTAGCCCGGGTGCAGCGTAGCGAAACCCGGGATCGGAGGCCTGCTCGGATAGATCCCGGGTTGCGCGCTGCGCGTTCCACCCGGGCTACGTCCGTGCGACGAATGCGTCGACTCTGTGCGGCGACACGCAATTCCACACTGTGCGCGGGTGGCGGGCGCTGTACTCGGGCCTCGACCCCTCTAGAATCCACGGCGGGGGTTCGAGAGCACCGGGGCATGGAAAACTTTCTGTTCGGCCTGTTCTATCTGTTCGCCGTCGTCGTGGTGATCCTGCATTACACGGGATGGCTCGCCGACCGCGGCCTCGAATGGATCGTCTACGTCACCGCCCTGCTGGTCTTCCCGATCGCCCTCTCGCCCCTCTACCTCTGAAGCCCGTGTGGGGAAGCGGGCCATCCCCGGCCCGCGGAAACCCTGCTCTTGCAGAGTTTCCTCAGTCCTCGTCCGCCGTCCCGCCCGTCGCCAGAAACTTGGGCCGCATGTGCGCGCGGAGCACCGCGCTGCCCGCCGCGGGCCGGCCGCGGCGGCCCGGCAATTCGAGCACGTAGACGGCGCTGGTCGGCATCAGCTTGCCGCCGGCCCCCGCCAGGGGCGGCCGCTGCTCGGGGTCGCGGACCAGGTAGCGCAGCAGCTCCTCGAAGCCCGGGTTGTGGCCGACCAGGAGCGTCGTCGCGTCGCGCAGCGTCGCCACCAGTTCCAGCAGCGTGCCGAGATCGGCGAGATAGAGCGCCGGCTCCCAGCGCGTCGCGGGCGGCGTCTCGCCCCAGGGCACGGTCACCGCGGCGACGGTCTGTCGCGTGCGCAGCGCCGTGGAGCTGACGATGCGCGGCAAATCGGGTTGCTGGCCGTGCAGCCAGGCGCCCATCGCGAGCGCGTCGGCGCTGCCGCGCGGCGTCAGCGCGCGGCTGAAGTCGTCGCCGGTCGGCGAAGTCAGGTGGGTCTTCGCGTGACGCATCACGATGAGGAGGCCGCTGGTGTGCTGTCCCGTCATGATCTTCCGTAAGTCGCGCGGTCATCGACGGCGCGGCAAGGCGCGAGGAGGAGTCATAGCCCGGCGATGCCGCCGCGCAGGTCGAGGGCCCGTCCATTATGGAAGATCATGACGGGACGGCGCACCAAGCATGGGCCTACCGTAGCAGTCCCGCGAGCGTGATTCGCATCGCAGCTCGGACGCGCGAGATGTCCGGGGCCGCCGCGCTGCCGCTATACAGGGCGAGCCACACCCACACTCTTCGAGCCGAGACGCCAGCGCGCTCCATGTCAGCCGTCGCCCTGCCCCTGCCTCAGCTGCCC
>JBFWSI010000159.1:0-7841 GCA_050248455.1 Gammaproteobacteria bacterium
GCGCGCTGCATTACCTCGCCGGGCGGCGCGAAGATCGCCTGCTGTTCGACTACCAGCGCCGCGTCTCCGAGGTGTTCGGCTTCGTCGACGAGTCGCACAACCGGGCGGTCGAGCAGTTCATGCGCGGTTTCTATCGCACGGTGCGCGAGCTTGGGCGGCTCAACGAAATGCTGCTCGGACTCTTCCAGGAAGCGATCCTGCATCCCGATCGCGAAGTCCGCGCGGCGCCGCTGAACCGTCGCTTCCAGGTCCGCGGCAACTACATCGAGGTCGCGAGCGACCAGGTGTTCCGGCGCACGCCGCCCGCGCTGCTCGAGATCTTCCTGCTGATCCAGCGCAATCCATGGATCAAGGGCGTGCGCGCGAGCACCATCCGGCTCATCCGCGAGCACCTTTATCTCGTCGACGACAGGTTCCGGCGCGACATCCGCGCGCGCAGCCTGTTCATGGAGATCATCCGCCAGCCGCGGCTGGTCGGCCACGAGCTCCAGCGCATGCATCGCTACGGCGTGCTGTCGGCCTACCTGCCCGAGTTCGCGCGCATCGAAGGCCTGATGCAATTCGATCTCTTCCACGTCTACACCGTCGACGAGCACCTGCTGTTCGTGCTGCTGATGATGAGGCGCTTCTCCTATCCCGTGACCGAAGAGGATCAGCCCGATCTCGTGCGCCAGGCGATCGAGCGCATCCCCAAGCTCGAGCTGCTCTACATCGCCGGGCTCTACCACGACGTCGGCAAGGGCACGGGGCGCGATCACAGCGTGGTCGGCGCCGAGGAGGTGACGGCGTTCTGCCGCGCCCACGGCCTCAGCAACTACGACACCAATCTCGTCGCCTGGCTGGTCGCGAACCATCTCGTGATGTCGGCGACCGCGCAGCGCGAGGACATCTACGATCCGGAGGTGATCCAGCGCTTCGCGTCGGTGGTCGGCAACGAGTCGCGCCTCGACTACCTGTTCCTGCTGACGATTGCCGACATCCGCGGCACCAATCCGCAGCTGTGGACGGCGTGGAAGCGTTCGCTGCTGTTCGAGCTCTATCTCGCGACCCTGCGCGCGTTGCGCACGGGCATCGAAGCCCGCATCGCGCGCGTCGAGCTGACCGAGTCGACGCGCCAGGAAGCGCGCAAGCTGCTCGACGATGCGCGCTGTCCCGAGCACGCGGTGTCGCTGCTGTGGGGCACGCTCAGCGAGGAATACTTCCTGCGGCATCGGCCGATCGAGATCGCCTGGCACACCGAAGCCATACTCGAGGCCGACGAAGACGACCTGCCGCTGATCGCGATCCGCAACTTCGATAGCCGCGGCGGCACCTCGGTGTTCGTCTATGCGCCGGACTCGGACTATCTCTTCGCGATCGCGACGGCGACGCTCGACCGCCTGCGGCTCGACGTGCAGGACGCGCGGATCATCACCTCGAGCGCGGGCTACACGCTCGACACCTTCACCGTGCTCGATGCCGAGACGCGCAGCGTCGTCAACGATCCGCAGCGGCTGCACGACATCCAGAGCCGGCTGCGCTCGGCGCTGCGTGCGCACGAGCTCGCGCCGGTGAAGGCGACGCCCGCCGTGAGCCGACGGCTGCGCAACTTCAGCGTGCCGGCGTCGGTGACCTTCACCGCCGATCCCGCGCATGCGCGGACCGTGATGGAGGTGATCGCGGCCGACCGTCCCGGCTTCCTGTCGCTGGTCGGCCGCGCGATGCGCAATCAGGGTGTGCGCCTGCACGACGCGCGCATCGCGACGATCGGCGAGCGCGCCGAGGACTACTTCTACGTCACCGACATGGACGACCGGCCCTTCGACGATCCGATGCGCCAGGAGGCGCTGCGCGGCGAAATCATCGCGGCGCTGAACGACTAGCGCCATGCGCGAGGGACAGGCGCTGCCGCCGGTCGCGCCGCCCGCGAGCGAGGCCGAGCTGCTCGCGCGCGCGACCGCGCTGGTCGGGTGCGCGCTGGGCGAGCTCGCGCAGACCGCCGGTATCGCACCGCCCGGCGCGACCCGTCATGCGAAGGGCTATGCCGGCGCCCTGCTCGAATGCCTGCTCGGCGCAGATGCCGGTTCGCGCCCGCTGCCGGACTTCTCGGCGCTGGGCGTCGAGTTGAAGAGCATCCCGATCGACGCCGCGGGCCTGCCGGTCGAGTCGACCTTCCTGTGCGTCGCGCCGGTCAGGGGCGGCGCCGGCCTGCGCTTCGAAGACTCGCCGGTGTGGAAGAAACTCGCCCGCGTGCTCTGGATCCCGGTCGAAGCCGATCCGGCGCTGCCGCTCGCGCAGCGGCGCATCGGCTGGCCGCTGCTGTGGAGCCCCGACGCGACGGACGCACGGGTGCTGCGCGAAGACTGGGAAGAATTGATGGAGCTGCTGACGACCGGCGGGCTCGCGGCGCTGGACGCCCGCGTCGGTCGTTACCTGCAGGTGCGGCCGAAGGCGGCGAACGCGCGCGCGCTCACCGCGAGCCACGACGAGACCGGCGTCCCGGCCGCGACCTTGCCGCGCGGCTTCTACCTGCGCACGCGCTTCACACGGCGCGTGCTGGCCGGCGTGCGCTCCTGAGGCGACCTCAGCGCAGCGCGTACCACAGCGCAGCGGCAACCAGCGCCGCGACGATCGCGCCGATCAGTGCGAGCTTGCCGCCGCTCCCCGCGGCTTCGGGCGCGGGCATCGACGGTGGTGCCGCGACGGGCGGCGGGGCTGCGACGGGGATGGGGTCGGGCGCGGCCTGAGCCGCCGCGGCCTCGCCGGTCAGGTCGAGGAAATCCTCGCTGCCGACGGCAGCAGCCGCGGCCTCGGCGCCCTGGGTGATATCGATGAACTCGGCGTCGTCGGCCGGCGCCTGGTCGCCGAAACCGGCCGTGACGTCGAAATCGACGGATTCGAGGCTGGCACGTCCCGTGGCAGCGTCGTCGGCGCGTGCGCCGGGCGATCTGACGAATCGGGTCTGGTCGTGGTCGGACGTATCGCTCACCGTGTCTCCCTCGCGAGGCTGCGTGCCGGTCGGAATGCTGCCACAACTCGCGCGACCGGGCCCCGCGGCCGAGCGCGCTTGGACTGAAGTCCGGTTAACGGCACGCACGGCGCCGACATGAAGGATAATCGGAGACCCTGCCGCCGGGATTCCGAAGCAAGCTCGATGTCCGTCTCATCCCCTCCTCGTTCCACCGCGCCCGACTGGCGCTTCTGCGTCGCGCCGATGATGGCGTGCACCGATAGACATTATCGGTATTTCGCCCGCCTGCTGACGAAGCGCGCGCGGCTGTACACGGAGATGGTGGTGGCGCAGGCGCTGCTGCACGGTCCGCGCGAGCGCCTGCTGGCCTTCGGCGCGAGCGAGCACCCGGTGGCGCTGCAGCTCGGCGGCAGCGATCCGGCGGCGCTCGCCGCCGCGGCGCGTTTCGGCGCGGCGGCCGGTTACGACGAAATCAACCTGAACGTCGGCTGTCCCAGCGATCGCGTGCAGGCCGGACGCTTCGGCGCCTGCCTGATCCGCGAGCCCGCGCTGGTCGCCGACTGCGTCGCGGCGATGATCGCCGCGGTCGACGTGCCCGTCACCGTGAAGACCCGCCTCGGCGTCGACGAGATCGACCGTTACGAAGATCTGGCGCGACTCGTCGCCGGCGTGCGGGACGCCGGCTGCCGCGTCCTGCTGCTGCACGCCCGCAAGGCGCTGCTGAATCTCGACACGCGCGACAACCGGCTGATACCGCCGCTCGACTACGCGCGCGTCCATCGCATCAAGCGCGACTTCCCCGAGTTTCGCGTGGTGCTGAACGGCGGGCTGGTCACGCTGACCGACGGTCTCGCGCAACTCGCGCACGTCGACGGCGTGATGCTCGGGCGCGCCGCCTACGAGCGCCCTCTGCTGCTCGCCGAAATCGATGCGCGCGTCTATGGCGAAGCGCCGGCACCGGTGCCGTCGCCGACGGACTTCCTCGCCGCCTGCCTGCCCTACCTCGAAGCGGAGCATGCGCGCGGCACGCCGCTGCGCGTGATGACGCGACACCTGTGCGGAGTGTTCCACGGCCGCCCCGGCGCCCGCGAGTGGCGCCGGCTGCTGAGCGGTGAAGCCGGCGGCGCGCGCACGCCGCGCGATCTGCGCGCCGCGCTCGCGCGCGACGCGCAGGCGCTCACGGCTTGACGAACTTGAGCGTCATGCGGTCCGACTCGCCGATCGCGAGGTACTTCTCGCGATCCTTGTCGCCCTGCCGCAGCACCGGCGGCAAGGTCCACACGCCGTCGGCATAATCCTTGGTGTCCTTGGGATTCGCATTGACGTCGGACTTGCCGACGAACTTGAAGCCCGCGCCCTCGATCTGCTCGATGAGCCAGTCCTCGGGCACATAGCCCTTCTTCGCGCTCGCCGCGGCGTCGGTCCCGGCCGGCGCCCGATGCTGCTCGAGGCCCAGCACGCCGCCCGACTTCAGCACGTCGAAGCAGGCCTTGTAGACCGCCTCCATCTTGCCGTCGTTGATCCAGTTGTGGGTGTTGCGGAAGGTCAGGACCATGTCCGCCGAGGCCGGCGGCCCCAAGGACACGCCGTCGCCCTGCCACATGACGCGCCGCTCGACCGCGCCGTAGAGTGCCGGCGCCGCATCGAGCTTCGCCATCAGCGCCTTGTGCCCGTCGCGGCGGTACTGGTTCGGACTGTCCGGCTCGTGCGTGGCGATCACGAGCTTGCCGGCCGGCGCGAGATAGGGTGCGAGGATTTCCGTGTACCAGCCTTCGCCGGGAAGTATCTCGACCACCGTCATCGTCGGCGCAATCCCGAAGAAGCTCAAAGTCTCCGCCGGATGGCGATGGACGTCGCGCGCCCGGTTCTCCGCGCTGCGATTGGTGCCGGCGATGGCCTGGTCCAGGGTCGGCGCCTCGGCCGCCGACACCGGCGCCGCGGCAGCGGCGAGGACCAGCAGCAGGGGTGACAGCAGGCGTGTCAGGGAATGTTTCTCGTTCGTCATGCACGGACTCCTCATTCGGCGCGGTAGAGCTCGCCACCGCTCTGCTTGAACTCGATCGCCTTTTCTTCCAGTCCCGCCGCGAGCGCCGATTCGGCGTCCGCGATGCCGGTGGACGCGGCGTAGTCGCGCACGTCCTGCGTGATCTTCATCGAACAGAAGTGCGGCCCGCACATCGAGCAGAAGTGCGCGAGCTTGTGCCCTTCCTTCGGCAAGGTCTCGTCGTGGAACTCGCGGGCCCGCGCGGGATCGAGCCCGAGGTTGAACTGGTCCTCCCAGCGGAACTCGAAGCGCGCCTTCGACAGCGCATTGTCGCGCTGCTGCGCGGCCGGGTGCCCCTTGGCCAGGTCGGCGGCATGGGCCGCGATCTTGTAGGCGATGATCCCGTCGCGTACGTCGCTCTTGTCCGGCAGGCCGAGGTGCTCCTTCGGCGTGACATAGCAGAGCATCGCCGTGCCGAACCAGCCGATCATCGCCGCGCCGATCGCGGAAGTGATGTGATCGTAGCCCGGCGCGATGTCGGTGGTCAGCGGCCCCAGCGTGTAGAACGGCGCTTCGTGGCAGACTTCGAGCTGGCGATCCATGTTCTCCTTGACGAGGTGCATCGGCACGTGGCCCGGCCCCTCGATCATCACCTGCACGTCGTGCTTCCACGCGATCTGCGTCAGCTCGCCCAGCGTCTCCAGCTCGGCGAACTGCGCCTCGTCGTTGGCATCGGCGATCGATCCCGGCCGCAGGCCGTCACCGAGCGAGAACGCGACGTCGTACTGCCGCATGATCTCGCAGATGTCCTCGAAGTGCGTGTAGAGGAAGTTTTCCCGGTGATGGGCGAGGCACCACTTCGCGAGGATCGAACCGCCGCGCGAGACGATGCCCGTGACCCGCCTGGCCGTCAGCGGGATGTAGGGCAGACGCACGCCCGCATGGATCGTGAAATAGTCGACGCCCTGCTCCGCCTGCTCGATCAGCGTGTCGCGGAAGATTTCCCAGCTCAGCTCCTCGGCCTTGCCGTCGACCTTCTCCAGCGCCTGGTAGATCGGCACCGTGCCGATCGGCACCGGCGAGTTGCGGATGATCCATTCGCGCGTCTCGTGGATGTTGCGGCCGGTGGAGAGATCCATCACGGTGTCGCCGCCCCAGCGCGTGGACCACACCATCTTCTCGATTTCCTCCGCGATCGACGAGGTGACCGCGGAGTTGCCGATGTTGGCGTTGATCTTCACGAGGAAGTTGCGGCCGATGATCATCGGCTCGCTCTCGGGATGGTTGACGTTGGCCGGGATGATCGCGCGGCCGCGCGCCACTTCGTCGCGCACGAATTCCGGCGTGATCTCGCGCGGCAGCTGCGCGCCCAGCGGGGCCCCGGCGTGCACGCGCGCGCCGCTGCGATCGCGCCAGGCCTCCAGCTTCAGGTTCTCGCGGATCGCGACGAACTCCATCTCCGGCGTGACGATGCCGCGACGGGCGTAATGCATCTGCGTCACCTTGCAGTCGCCGCGCGCACGGAGCACGGGACGCCGCCGCTCGAAGCGCAGGCCGTCGAGCTTGCGATCCTGCTCGCGACGCCGCGTCCATTCGGAGCTCGGCACCGCCAGCGCGACGGTGTCGCCGCGCTCCGCGATCCACGCGCCGCGCAGCGCCGGCAGGCCGTGGCGGATGTCGACGGGGCGGGCCGGATCGGTGTACGGGCCCGAGGTGTCGTAGACGTAGATCGGCGCGTTCGCGAGCGGCACGCCGCGCGTGACCGTCGGCTGCTGCGCGATCTCGCGCAGCGGGACGCGCAGATCGGGGCGCGAACCTTCGACGTGAATCTTGCGTGAGCCGGGCAGCGGTGTCGTGACCTCGGGGTCGAGCTGCGCATGCTCGGTGAGGATGTGATCGGGAACTGCGTTCATCGGGACCTCCAGTATGCCGGGCTGTATCGATCAGTCGGCCGCCGGACCGGAACGCAAGGGGAAGGCACTGCTGCTTCCCTACGCCGGCATGATCCGGGTCAGGTTCGAAGGGTCTGCTCTCAGCTCCGCCCTCGCGCATCGCGCGTGCGGAGCACCCCTAGCCGCTGTCGCTGGCAGCACTATAGCGTATAATTCCCGATGGCCATACCGGGTTTGCGACACGGCCGCGCGCCCGGGAAATCAGGCAATTCCCACGTCCGTACCGTTACACGCGAGTCGCCCCACATGGATTTCCAACAAGCACGCTTCAACATGGTCGAACAGCAGATCCGCACCTGGGAGGTGCTCGATCAGGCCGTGCTGGATGCGTTGTTCGAAGTGCCACGCGAGCACTTCGTGCCCGAAGCCTATCGCCAGCTCGCGTTCTCCGACATCCGCATCCCGCTCGGCATGGGTCAGTTCATGATGTACCCGCGCGTCGAGGCGCGGATGTTGCAGGCACTCAATCCCGGACCGCGCGATCGCGTGCTCGAGATCGGCACCGGCAGCGGTTACGTCACCGCGCTGCTCGCGCACTTCGCGAGCAGCGTCACCAGCGTCGAGCTCTATGCCACATTCACCGACAGCGCCGCGAAGAAGCTGCGCACGCGCGACATCGGCAATGTCGCGCTGATCACCGCCGACGGCATCGACGGCTATCCCGCGCAAGGGCCTTACGACGTCATCGCGCTCACCGGTTCCTTTGCGCGGCGGCAGCCGACGATCGAAGCCCAGCTCGCGATCGGCGGCCGGCTCTTCGTCGTCGTCGGCACCGGGCCGGCGATGGAAGCGCTGCTCGTCACGCGCACCGCGGAGCAGGCCTGGACCACCGAGTCGCTGTTCGAGACCGAGCTCGAACCGCTGGTCGGCGCCGAGACGCCGCCGCAGTTCGCATTCTGAGCGCCGAGGGAGTCGCCGCCTGCGCCGGCATCGTCGCGAGGACGCCGCTCGATGG
>JBFWSI010000160.1:0-7811 GCA_050248455.1 Gammaproteobacteria bacterium
TTTCCGAGGCGGCGGCGACGTACTGTACGGGCTTGAACTCGGTGCCGGTGTAGTACTCGGTGATCCACACCAGCGCGGCGGTGAGGCCGAGGCCGATCAGCGCGCAGCCGTAGATCCCGTCGGTGGACACGCCTTCGATGTCGCCGAACATCCAGTTGGTGACGGGGTAATAGGCGGCGGCGGCGATCACGCCGGCGACGATGAGGCCGCGGTACAGCGCGTTCATGATCTTGCCGCCCTCGGAGGCCTTCACGAACATCGAGCCGATCACCGAGGCGATGATCGACACGCCGCCGAGCACCAGGGGATACAGCACCGCCGCGTTGCCGGCCGCCTTCATCATCAGGCCGCCGAGCAGCATGGTGGCGATGATGGTCACCGCGTAGGTCTCGAACAGGTCGGCGGCCATGCCGGCGCAGTCGCCGACGTTGTCGCCGACGTTGTCCGCGATCACCGCCGGGTTGCGCGGGTCGTCCTCGGGGATGCCGGCTTCGACCTTGCCGACGAGGTCGGCGCCGACGTCGGCGCCCTTGGTGAAGATGCCGCCGCCGAGACGCGCGAAGATCGAGATCAGCGAGGAGCCGAAGGCGAGGCCGACCAGCGGGTGCAGGTTGACGGCTTCGCCGGCCGGGGTGCCCATCGCCAGGAACGCGTAGTAGCCGGCGACGCCCAGCAGGCCGAGGCCGACGACCAGCATGCCCGTGATCGAGCCGCCGCGGAACGCGACCTGCAGCGCGGCGTTCAAGCCCCTGCGCGCGGCTTCCGCGGTGCGCAGGTTCGCGCGCACCGAGATGTTCATGCCGATGAAACCGGCCGCCCCCGACAGCACCGCGCCAATCACGAAGCCGACGGCCGTCTTCACGTCGAGACCGACGGCGATGACGATGGCGAGGACGACACCGACGATGGCGATCGTGCGGTACTGGCGGTTGAGGTAGGCGGAGGCGCCGAGCTGGACGGCGGTCGCGATCTCGCGCATCCGCTCGTTGCCTTCCGGCTGGCTCAGGATCCAGGCTCGTGACCAGAGCCCGTAGACGATGGCAAAGACCGCGCAGCCGAGCGCGATCATCAGTTCGACCGACATGGGTGTCCCCTCTTTGGTTTATGTGAGTGCCGGCTTGCCCGGCTGTGCGCACGGCGTCTCGCAACGCCGGTCCCGTCTCCTGCTCCCGCGCTCAGCGCTGCGGTAACCCGACGGTCGCTCCCTAGTGCGCTGTCCCGCCATGAACTCCCATCATTCGCGGTCCTCGACCTGCGCGGCAGCGTTGCTCGTCGTCGCCATAGCGCTGCTATGACTCCTCCTCGCGCCTTGCCGCACAGCCCGAGGACCGCGCGACTCGTGGAAGTTCATGACGGGACAGCACACTAAATCCCGTCGATTCTAACGACCCCTCACTTCAGTGCAAAGTTGGTGGACGTCCTTTTCGGCACCGCCACGTTGCGCAGGCGTACGTAGGAGGGCAGGCCGTTGTGGTAGGGCGGATAGTCCTCGCCCTGGATCAGGGGCAGCAGGTAGCGGCGCCCGGCCTCGGACAGGCCGAAGCCGTCGTCGCTGATGTAGTCGCGCGGCATCTTGCGCTCGACGTTGGCGACGTCCTCGAGCCGGGCCTCGCCGATCGACCAGCGGTAGGGCGAGTCGCTGTCGCGGACGATCGTCGGCATCACCGAATGGCGCCCGGCGAGGGCCAGCTCGACCGCCGCCCGGCCGACGGCATAGGCCTGTTCGACGTCGGTTTTCGAGGCGATGTGGCGGGCCGCGCGCTGCAGGTAGTCGGCGACTGCCCAGTGATACTTGTACTTCAGGTGCTCGCGCACCAGGTTCGCGACCACCGGCGCGACGCCGCCCAGCTGGGCATGGCCGAAGGCGTCGCGCAGGCCCTGATCGGCGAGGAACTGGCCGTCCGCGCTGCGCACCCCCTCGGACACCACGACCGAGCAGTAGCCGTGCTGCTGCACCAGGGCGTCGACGCGGGCGAGGAAGCGCTGCTCGTCGAAGGGCAGCTCGGGGAACAGGATCACGATCGGCAGCGGGCAGTCGGCGTCGGAGGCGAGCCCGCCGGCCGCCGCGATCCAGCCGGCATGACGGCCCATCACTTCCATCACGAAGACCTTGGTCGAGGTCTTCGCCATCGAGGCGACGTCGAAGCTCGCCTCGCGCATCGACACCGCGACGTACTTCGCGACCGAGCCGAAACCCGGGCACACGTCGGTGACGGGCAGGTCGTTGTCGACGGTCTTCGGCACGTGGATCGCCTGCAGCGGATAGCCCAGCGAGGCCGAGAGCTGGGCCACCTTGAGGCAGGTGTCGGCGGAATCGCCGCCGCCGTTGTAGAAGAAGTAGCCGATGTCGTGAGCGCGAAAGACTTCGAGCAGCCGTTCGTACTCGGCGCGGTTCTGTTCCAGGCTCTTGAGCTTGTAGCGGCAGGAGCCGAAGGCGCCGGACGGGGTGTGGCGCAGCGCCGCGATCGCCGCCGCGGACTCCTGCCCGGTGTCGATCAGATCCTCGGTCAGTGCGCCGATGATGCCGTGGCGGCCGGCAAGCACCGTGCCGATGCGATCGCCGTGGTGCCGGGCGGTCTCGATGACGCCGCAGGCGGAAGCATTGATGACGGCGGTGACCCCGCCGGACTGGGCATAGAAGGCATTGCGTGGGCTCATGCGCGCCTCACCGGGCTGAACACGTGTCGTCGGGGCATCTTATGCCGCGGGTAGGGACGGTGAAAGCGGTGAACTCGCGCGTTCGCACGCGGTCTTTCGCGGGTAACAGTGCGTCACTTCGCTCGCGGCCCGTCGCACGGGGCTGCTAGACTGCGTCCAACATGTCCGCTCCGCATCGCCGTTCCACTCCGCGTCCCGCGTGGCGGGCCCTGCTGCTCGGCCTGTGTGTCGGCGTCGCCGCCGGCGTCGCCGCCGCGGCGCCGCCGTACGAAGACGCGACCGACGTGCCGGTCGAGGCCGAGCTGCCCGACATCGGCGATTCCGCCGGTGCCGTCATCTCGCCCGAACAGGAGCGCCAGCTCGGCGCCTCGACGATGCGCCAGCTGCGGCGCATGGCGCCGATCGTCACCGACGAGGAAGTCGAGGACTACATCCAGAAGCTCGGCATGGAGCTCGGCAAGCACTCGAACTACTACGGTGATTTCCACTTCTTCGTGATCGAGAGCCCCGTGATCAACGCCTTCGCGGTGCCGGGCGGCTACATCGGCATGCACACGGGTCTGATCCTGAACTCCAAGAGCGAGTCCGAGGTTGCCTCGGTGCTCGCCCACGAGATCTCGCACCTCACGCAGCGCCACGGCGCGCGCATGATCGAGGCGGCGAGCAACATGAGCATCCCGTCGATGGCGGCCTTCCTCGGCGCGATCCTCGTCGCCGCCGTCGCGCCGCAGGCCGGCATGGGCGCACTGGCCGCGGTCGGCGCCGCGCAGCAGCAGTACCAGATCAACTTCACGCGCGCGAACGAGAAGGAAGCCGATCGCATCGGCATCGAGCTGCTGCACGAATCGGGTTTCCGCACGATGTCGATGGCGGACTTCTTCGGGCGCCTGGAACGCGCCAACCGCTACTCAGATCCGAAGATGATCCCGGAATACCTGCGCACGCACCCGGTGACGGTCAACCGCATCGCCGAGGCGCGCGAGCGCGCCGAGCGCATGCACGACGACGTCGTGCGCGAGGACAGCTACGAGTACCAGCTGATCTGGCACAAGCTCAACGTGATGGCGGCCGAGGATCCGAACCAGGCGCGCAACTACTACGAGACGATCCTGCGCGACGGCAGCTTCCAGAACGAATCCGCCGCGCGCTACGGCTATACGCTGGCGCTGATCGAGGCCCGCGATCTCGCGCGGGCGCGCATCGAGCTCGGCAAGCTGCTCACCGAGCAGCCGCGGCTGCCGCCGTTCCGGCTGCTCGCCGCGAGGCTCGAGCAGGAGGACGGCCATCCGGCCAAGGCGCTGAAGCTGCTGAAGCAGCTGCACGAGGACGAGCCCGACAACCGCGCCGCGTGCTATACCTACGTCGCGCTGCTGAACCAGATGCGCCAGCCCGCGGAGGCCAAGCGCGTGCTGCGCGCCTTCGGCGTCGCCGACGAGCGCGAACCGCGCTTCTACAAGCTGCTGGCCGAAGCCGAGGAGCGGCTCGGCGATCAGGCCAATTCGCACTACAACCTGGCCGAGTACTATCGCAGCATGGGCGAGCTCGAGCTCGCCTTCGAGCAGCTGCGCCTCGCGCAGGTCGTGCCCGATCTCTCGCACTACCAGCGCCTGCGCATCGACGCCCGCATCGACGAGATCGAGAAGGACCTGAACCGCCTCGACCAGGATCGCGCGAAGCGTCGCGAACGCGAGGAACGCCGGCAGCGGGGCTGAGATGCCGTTCCGCGCGCTGCTGCTCGCGTTCGGCCTCGCGTCCGGCCCGACGACGACCGTCGACGCCGGCCGTGAACTGGCCTTCGCCACCGCCAAGGGCAACTGCGTCGCCTGTCATGCGATCGCCGGCGGACGCCAGATGGGCGACCTCGGCCCCCCGCTCAGCGACATGCGGACACGCTTCCCGCTGCGGCGCGAGCTGTTCCGGCGGATCTGGGACGAAAGCGCGTACAATCCCGCGACGCTGATGCCGCCCTTCGGCCGGCACGGCATCCTGACCGCGCACGAAATAGAGCTCATCATCGACTTCCTCTACACGCGATGAACCCCGCCGCGCCCACGCCTTCGCCCCTGCCGTCGCGTCGCCGTGCGCTCGCGCGGCTCGCCGCACTGTGCGTCGCGCCGCTGCTCGCGCTGCGCGCACTGGCTTCGCCGCACCAGCGGCCGGATCGCGCCTTCGCGCAGGAGGATGTCGCGGCGGCGCTGCGCGAGCTCTACGGTCGCGACGACATCCCGGTCAGCGATCAGGTCCGCATCGGCGTGGCGAAGCTCGCCGAAAACGGGGCGGTGGTGCCGGTGAAGGTCGAGGTCGGCCTGCCGCACGTCGACGAAATCACGCTGATCGCCACCCGCAACCCGGTGCCGCTGATCGGGCGCTTCGCCTGCGGCCCGCGCACGCGGCCCTTCGTCGCCACGCGCGTGAAGCTGGCCGAGACTTCCGAGATCCTCGCGGTGGTCCGCCGCGGGGACGAGCTGCTGCTCGCGCGCGCGCCGGTCGAAGTGACGATAGGCGGCTGCGGCTGACATGCCCGCCGCGACCATCAAGGTCCGTACCGCGCTGCGCCAGGGCGCCCTGACGGTGCGCGCGCTGATTCGCCATCCGATGGAAATCGGCCGCAAGCGCGAGGACGGCACGCGGCTCGAACCGCACTTCATCACGCGCGTGGTGTGCCGGCTCGGCGAGGAAGTGGTGCTCGACGCCGACTGGGGCGGCGGTATCGCGAAGGATCCCTACCTGTCCTTCGTCGTCGACGGCGTCGAGGCCGGGGCGCGGCTCACGCTCGCGTGGTCGGACAACCAGGGTGGGCAGGACGAGCTGGTCGTCGAGATTTGAGCGTCTGCGCCGGCTGTGCGGCGCCGGGCTCGCCGTCACGGTGCTCGCCGGCGCGGCGCCGGCCACGACCTTGCCCGACGCGGCGGCCGACCGTGCCGCGCTGCGCGCGGCCTATGCCGAGCGATTTCCCGAGCTGGCGCTCGACGACTATGCGCTGGGCGTCTACGCGATAGATCCCGGCCTGCGCGCGCAGTGGGAGGAACTGAACGAATTCCCGCCCTACGCCTTTGCGATCGACGAAGGCCGCGAGCTGTTCGAGACCGCCTTGCCCGACGGCAGCCGGCTCGGCGACTGTCTGCCCGACGGTGGCCTGAAGACGGCGCACACCTATCCACGCATCGACGCCGCGCGCGGCGAGGCGGTGACGCTGCCCTTGCTGGTCAACGAATGCCGTATCCGGCACGGAGCGTCGGCCTGGGATCCCGACCGCGGACCGATGATGGCGCTGCTCGCCTACCTCGCGGACAGTTCCCGCGGCGAGCGCCTCGCCGTGCCTCTGCCGGCGACGCCGGCGGCGCTGGCAGTCTATGCGCGCGGTCGCGCGCTGTTCCACACCAAGCGCGGCCAGCGCAACTTCGCCTGCTTCGACTGCCACGTCACCGCCGTCGGCCGCCACCTGCGCGAGCAGCCGCTGATGCCCGTGCTGGGTGCGCTGACCCATTACCCCGTCTACGGCCTGCGCTGGGGCGCGATGGGCAGTCTGCATGCGCGTTTCGCGGGCTGCTACGAGCAGGTCGGGGCGGCCTCGCCGCCGGCCCAGAGCCCCGACTACCGCGCGCTCGAGTACTTCCTCGGCGTGATGGGCGACGGCCTGCCGTTCATCGCGCCCGGAGTTCATCGTTGAATGCGAAGTCGATCATAAAATCTTGTTAATGCAGGCCGTCTCCGACGGTTCTTGCGGGCTTGGTCACAGATTGGTCGCAGGCGGTCCGTATGATCGCCCCTCACAGGCAGTCCGGTTCCCGCGTCGCTCGGGGACTCGAAAACTACAAAGAAGCCAGAGAACAACGAATGCAACGCATCAAATCGCTAGTCATTGCCCTCGACGTGTTCGGCGTCGGTGCACTCCTCGCAGCCACGCTCGCCCTCGTCGATGCCACCGGTGTCCTCTCCGTCGTGCCCGTCGCCGAAGCGCTGCCGATGTTCACGATCGCCTTCGCCGCCGCCATCGGCGCCTTCGCTCTCGCGCGCACCGTGCAGATCGGCCATTTGATGCGCACCCGCGTCAATCCGCGCCGCGCCCGCGAGCGGCGGGCCGCGCAGATCGAAGTGCTGGCGCAGGCCGATACGCCCGCGCCGGTCCCGAATCCCTTTCAGCGCGCGGCCTAGCCTGCGCGGGCGGGCGCCGGGCCGTGACCGGCGTCATGTCCGACTGATCTCTCGCATGTTGGCGCGCGCGCCGCGCGCGGCATAATGGCGCCGTGGAAGTCGAGGCCGCGACCTGTCGTCGCGGCGCTGCGACGTTCCGGGCGAGCGCCATGGACCCGATACCAGAATCTGCCGGCGACAAACGCTACGTCAGCCGTCTCACGCGCGAGACCCTCGCGCTGATCCTCGCCGGCGGCCGCGGCGATCGCCTGCAGGATCTCACCCGCTGGCGCGCGAAGCCCGCGGTGCCCTTCGGCGGCAAGTTCCGCATCATCGATTTCCCGTTGTCGAACTGCGTCAACTCGGGCGTGCGCAAGATCGGCGTGCTGACGCAGTACAAGGCGCATTCTCTGCTGCGTCATCTCTATCGTGGCTGGGGTTTCCTGCGGCCCGAGCTCGGCGAGTTCGTCGAAATCCTGCCCGCCTCGCAGCGCATCGACAACGAGTGGTACGCGGGCACCGCGGACGCCGTCTACCAGAACATCGATATCCTGCGCGCGCATGCGCCGGCCTATGTGCTCGTGCTCGCCGGCGATCACGTCTACAAGATGGATTACGGCCAGATGCTCGCCTTCCACGCCGAGCGGAAGGCGGACATGACGATCGGCTGCATCGAGGTGCCCTGCGCCGAGGCCACCGCCTTCGGCGTGATGGCGGTCGACGAGCAGCTGCGGATCAAGGAATTCGCCGAGAAGCCGGCGCAGCCGAAGTCGATTCCGGGTCGCGAGGGCACCGCGCTCGCGTCGATGGGAATCTACGTGTTCAACACGCAGTTCCTCTACGAGCAGCTGATCAAGGACCGCGACACTCCCGGGTCGAGCCACGACTTCGGCAAGGACATCATCCCCGCGGCGATCGGCCGCTACTGCGTCGTCGCCCATCCGTTCCGCAGCCCGGTCGACGACGTGGTGGCCTACTGGCGCGACGTCGGCACCGTCGATGCCTACTACCGCGCGAAC
>JBFWSI010000161.1:0-7794 GCA_050248455.1 Gammaproteobacteria bacterium
CCCAGCCGAAGGCGACGACGAGTGCCGGCGCGACGAACTTGTTGACCGCCGCGCCGGAGTTGCCGGCGCCGTAGATGCCCATCGCGAAACCGCGGCGCTCGGGCTTGAACCAGCGTGCGACGTACGGCGTGCCGACCGAGAACGAACCGCCGGCGAGACCGACGAACAGGCCGATGACGAGGAACTGCCAGTACTCGGTGGCATAGCTCATCAGGTAGATCGGCGGCACCGTGCAGGCCATCAACACGGCCATCACGACCCGCCCGCCGTAGCGGTCGGTCCAGATGCCGAGCGGCACGCGCACCAGCGAGCCCGTCAGCACCGGCATCGCGGTCAGCACGCCGAACTGGGTGGCGGACAGCCCGAGGTTGCTCTTGATCGGGATGCCGACGACGCCGAACATCATCCAGACCATGAAACACACCGTGAACGCGAGGGTGCTGACCATCAGCACCGAAAGCGCCTGGCTCTGCCGTGTCATCGCCGCTGCTCCCGTCTGTCCATGGCAGTTACTGTAGGAAGGGGGCGTGCGCCGCGGCATCCGCCCGACGGGCAGCGGAGGCAAGTCGGATTGACGAGGAAAGAAGCGGACGCGTAGTCCGGAAGAACTACTCGCGTTGGAATCGGCGGGGAACTTGCGCTGGATCAAGGTCGCGCGCATCCGGACCACGAGACACCTTCTTCGTGGCCCGGGCGCAGCGAAGCGGAACCCGGGATCTGCCGATATCTCGGCGCCGCCGAAGATCCCGGGTTGCGCGCTGCGCGCTCCACCCAGGCTACGGAACCGGGTCAGGCATCAGACGAGGCCGCGCTCGGCCGCGAGGACGGCGGCGCGCACGCGCGTGTTGAGGTTCAGCTTGCGCAGGATGTGCTGGACGTGGATCTTCACCGTCGTCTCCGCGATCGCGAAGGTGCGCGCGATTTCCTTGTTGCTGGCGCCGCGCGCGATCTCGCGCAGGATCTCGCGCTCGCGCTGCGAGAGGCTGTCGAGCGGATCGGCCTCGGCTGCCACGGCGGGCTCCGTTCCCTGCATGGCCTTGAAGGCCGATACGAGCTTGGCCGTCATCTCCGGCGCGACGACGTCTTCGCCGCGCATCGCGGCGTCGATCGCCGCGGACAGCGCATCGCCCTCGATGGTCTTCAGCAGATAGCCGCAGGCCCCGCCGCGCAGCGCGGCCGCGAGATCGTTTTCGTCCTCGCTGACCGTCAGCATCAGCACGCGCGCACGCGGCGCCGCCTCGCGCAGCGCCGGCAGCGCGTCGACCCCGTTGACGCCCGGCAGGTGGTTGTCGAGGAGGATCAGGTCCGGCTGCAGCTCGGCGGCCCGGCGCTGCGCCTGGCCGGCGTCGGCCGCGTCGCCGACGACCTTGAAGCGCGGCTCGCGCGACAGCAGCGCCGTCAGCCCGCGCCGGAACAGCGTGTGATCGTCGACGACGAGGATGCGGACGGCCTCCTCGCTCATGCGGCCGTCCGCTGCGGCGCCGCCGCCGGCGGCAGCGTCAACACGACCGAGCAGCCGCGACCGCGACGCGAGAACACTTCGAGCTCGGCGCCGATGCGCTCGGCGCGTTCGTGCATGATGCGCAGGCCGACGTGCGTTTCGTCCGGCGCGGTGCCGTCCGGCTCGAAGCCGGCGCCGTCGTCGCGGATTTCGAAGCGCCAGCGCGGCTGCTGCTGGACGTCGACCCATACCCGGCTCGCGCCGGCGTGCTTGCGCACGTTCGACAGCGCTTCCTGCACGATGTGCAACACCTGGACCTGCACGTCGGGTGCCAGCGGCAGTCCCTGCCCGGTGGTCGTGAGGCTGCCGGGGAGGCCGCTCTGGTGCTCGAACTTGCGCACTGTCGTCTGCAGCGCGGCTTCCATGTTCTCGGCGTTCGCACGGGTGCGGAAATGCATCAGCAGCTCGCGGACGTCGCCGTAGCATTCGCGCACGCCGGTATCGACCTCTTCCAGCACCGCCGCCATCTGCGCGCCGTCGCCGCTGCGCAGGGCGTCGCGCATCAGCTGCACCTGGATCTTGAGAAAGGCGAGCGACTGCGCGATCGAATCGTGCAGCTCGCGCGCGATGAAAGTGCGCTCCTGTGCGATCGCGGCCTCCTTCTCGAGCGCGTACAGCCGCAGGTTCTCCATCTCCCCGGCGAGATGCGCGGCAAGCGCCTCGAGCAGCGAGCGCTCGGCAGCGGGCAGCACGCGCCAGGCATGGAAGAACAGATCGACCTCGCCCATCAGCCGCTCGTGATGGCGCACCGGGATGCTGACGACGGTCGCGAAGCCGGCCTGCACGCAATGGAGGCTGCGCTCATCGGCCTCGTGCAGCGAGATCACGCGCAGCTCGGGACAGGCGAGCCCCGCCGCACAGTGGCAGCTGCCCGCCTGCACGCAGTGCTCGCCGTCGATCATCGCGCTCGGCAGGCCCTCGGACGCGAGCAGCAGGTAGCGGCTGCTCGATTCGTCCGCCCAGCGCAGCGCGACACCGTCGGCGTGCACGACTGCGCGCACGCGCTCGACGAAGCCCTGTGCGAGCGCGTCCAGCGAGGTGGCGTTCGCAACCAGCGTGGTGACGCCGTACAGGGCCTGCAGGCGCTCGCCCTTCTCCTCGAGCTCGGCGGTCTTCTCGACGACCTTGGCTTCGAGGCTGCGGTAGAGCTGCTGCAGGTGATCGGCGAGGCCGTTGAAGCCCTGCGCCAGGGTATCGAATTCGTCGTGGGAAGCGCTGTCGACGCGCGCGTTGAAATCCCCGGCCTGGAAGCGCTCCATCGTCCGCTTCAGCTGTCCCACCGGCTCGAGCACGAACAGATAGCCGGTGTAGATGAAAATCGCCGCGCCGATCACGACGAAGGCCATCATCGCCGTCTGCACCAGGTGCATCAGCGCGGTCCAGCGCGACATGTGGAATTCGATGCCCGACACCAGCGCATCGATGGCGGCGACGAAGCGACCGGCGTCCTCGCGCAGATCGCCGGTGTCGGTGCCGCGGCTGCTCGTCCAGCGCCCGCGAAACGCCTGCCAGCGCTGCTCGACGGCGGCAAAGCGCGCGTGGACGTTGTCGTCCCAGGGCACGAACAGCGGGCGCAGCGGATCGCCTTCGCGCAGCAGCGCCAGCGAGCGCTCGAATTCCGCGACCTGGCCGGCCAGATCGCCGGTCTTGCCGAGGCCGATCGACAGCGACAGGCGATAGGTCTGCATGCGCATGCGGCCGGCCTCGTTGACGGCCGCCGCGCCGCCGTCGAGCTGCCACGACACCCACAGCGTCAGCGCCACCGCCGCCAGGGCGAGCACGATGAACGGCGTGCCGACCAGCGCGAGCTTGGTGCCGAGGTTCCACTGCCGGACATCGCTCATGGCCTGGACTCTAGTCGCGCCCCCTGTTCCCGGCAACCGAAGACTGGCCGCGACACGACGCAGATCAGCTTCGTCTGCGGATAAACTGCCAGACTCGCGACCACTGCCGGCGCAGGCACCGGCCGCGTGTCGCGATCGCCCCTCACTCAGGAAGGACAACATGAGACGTGCAGCTATCGTCAGCCCGCTGCGGTCGCCGATCGGCGGCTTCGGCGGCACCCTGAAACCTCTGGCCGCCGACGCGCTGATCACCGCGATCTTCCGGGCCGTGGTCGAACGCAGCGGCGTCGATCCCGGCCGCATCGATGAAGTGATCGTCGCGCAGTCGTACATGAACGGCGAGGCGCCCTGCATCGCGCGCTACGCGGCGCTCGCTGCGGGCCTGCCGATCGAGCTGCCCGGCTACAGTCTCGATCGACGCTGCGGCTCGGGCCTGCAGGCGCTGATCAACGCGGCGCTGCTGGTCGAGGCGGGCCATGCCGACGTCGTGCTCGTCGGCGGCGTGGAGAGCATGAGCAACGTCGAGTACTACACGACCGACATGCGCTGGGGCGCGCGGGCGGGCAGCGTGCGCATGCACGACCGCCTGCAGCGCGGCCGCGAGCGCTCACAGCCCGAGGCGCGCTTCGGCCACATCTCCGGCATGCCCGAGACGGCGGAGAACCTCGCGCGCGAATACGGCATCGCGCGCGAAGCGCAGGACGCCTTCGCGATGCGCAGCCACCAGCGCGCGGCCGCGGCCTGGGCCGCCGGCCGCTTCGCCGACGAGGTCGTGCCGCTGGACGTGCCGCAGGCGAAAGGCGATCCGCTGCGCTTCGCGCAGGACGAAGGCATCCGCGCCGACGTCAGCATGGAAACGCTCGCCAAATTGAAACCGGTGCTGAAGGACGGCAGCGTCACGGCCGGCAACGCGTCCCAGCAGAACGACGCCGCGGCGGCCTGCCTCGTCGTCGCCGAGGACAGGCTCGCCGCGCTGGGCCTCGCACCGATCGCATGCCTGCGCGGATGGGCGGCGGCCGGCTGCCATCCGGCGACGATGGGCATCGGTCCGGATCCAGCGGTGCGCCGCCTGTTCCAGAAGACGGGGCTCGGTTTCGACGATCTCGATCTCGTCGAACTGAACGAGGCCTTCGCCGCGCAGGCGCTCGCCGTGCTGAAAGCCTGGGGCTGGGACGACCCCGCGCGGCTGAACGTCAACGGCTCGGGGATCTCGCTCGGCCACCCGATCGGCGCGACGGGCCTGCGCATCATGACCACGCTGGTCCACGAGCTGAAACGCCGCAACGGCCGTTACGGTCTCGAGACCATGTGCATCGGCGGCGGCCAGGGCCTGGCCGCGATGTTCGAACGGCTTTGAGAGCCGCTCTCCCTCGTAGCCCGGATTCCGCGCTGCGCGCTCCTTCCGGGCTACGGTGAGCGTTGGAGGTTCGCGCAGCGCTCAGGGAAACTCGAACACGCCCTTGCCGCCGGACTGCTTGTCGAAGGACGCATAGGCGGCTTCGGCCTGATCGAGCCGCCAGCGCTCGGTGAACACGCGCTCGACGTCGATGCCGTGCTCGGCGACGAAGCGCGTGCATTCCCGCTGGCCGACGGTCGAGAAGGTCCACGAGCCCATGATCGTGATCTGCTTGCGAATCATGTCGCGGCTGACCGCGAGCGTGAGCTCGCCGCCTTCGCCGACCAGCACGACGCGGCCCCAGCGGCCGGTCGCCTGCACCGCGGCCTGCCGCGCGTCCGGTGCGCCCGAGGCGTCGAGCGCGCAGGACACGCCCTTGCCGCCCGTCAACCGCAGGATCTCGGCGACCACGTCGACCTGCGTCGAATCGAGGGCCTCGTCCGCGCCGAACTCGCGGGCCCGCGTGACGCGCGCCTCGGCGATGTCGACGGCGATGATCCGCGCCCCCATTGCATGCGCGAACTGCACGGCGGCGAGGCCGACCGGGCCGAGGCCGAAGATCGCGATCGTGTCGCGCGCGCTGAGCTCCAGGCGCACCAGCGCGCCGAACGCGGTGCCCGTGCCGCAGGAAATCGCCGCGCCGGTCGCATAGCTCAATTCCGCCGGCAGATGCACCAGCGTCGCGGCCGGCACCTTCATGTAGTCGGCGTGCCCGCCGTGTCCCGTGACGCCGTAGACGACGGGCCCTTCCTCGCACATCTGCGACCAGCCCGTGCGGCAGGCATCGCAGACGCGACAGCCGTAGTAGTGATGCACCATCACGCGATCGCCGATCTTGAAGCTGCGCGGATCGACGCTCGCGCCGACCGCGGCGACGACGCCGCAGGGCTCGTGCCCCGCGATGAGGCCGTCGGCGAGCTCGGGCCCGAGCTTCGAAGCGTCGATGCCGATCGCGGCGAATGCGGCGCCCGGCGGCGGCCGATAGAACTTCAGATCGCTGCCGCACATGCCCGAGGCCTTCATTTCGAGCACGACCTCGCCGGCGCCCGGCGTCGGATCGGGAAACTGTCTCATCTCGAGCCGGCTGTTGCCGGTGAACACCACTCCACGCATCCCATGACTCCCGTTTCGAATGGTCTCATCGAATTCGACGGCAGGCCGATGCCTTGCCGAAGAACGCCGCGTCGCGCTTGCCGTCGGAGATCTCGATCCCGGTCCGAATCATCGGCCGCACCCGCTCGAGTGTCCACCGCGGCGCGGTCGAGCACGAGCCGACAGTCTTGCATCAGGGCCGGCGTCGTGGCGGTCGGCCGCACGCGCGGTGAGCTCACTCCAAATGGCTGAGCGCCAATACACGCCACTGCATGTTCGTTTACCGTCATTCCCGCGCAAGCGGGAATCCACGCCTGGCGACGAGGTCTCCGTCGGGCGATTCGCTTCCTGCGTTCGACGCCGAGGTACTGCGTGGATGCCCGCCTGCGCGGGCATGACGAAGGAGGAGGCTCTCACGTGGGCATGCGCTATCGAACAGCCAGTGGCGCGTATTGGCGCTCAGCTTTTGGCAGTACCGCTCGTGGAGCCGCGCTTCGCCGGTAGAGTAGGCTTCGTGCCGCGGCTTGCCGGCGCAGGACGATATCGCGAGTTCGTCGTCCGCGCCGCGCGGCTTCGCTGCGCGCAAATTGATCGCAAGGAAGCCGCTTCGTAAAGTGCCGGGAGTTCCGGAGTTCCCCCATGACCGATCCTACGACCGACGTCTGGCAGCCCTCACCCGCGCAGCTCGAACATTCCGGCGTCGCGCGGCTCCTGCGCCACCTCGGCCTGCGCGACTACGACGCGCTGCTGGCCCATGCGCTCGCCGCGCCCGAGGCCTACTGGCGCGGCGTCGCCGAGTGCTGCGATTTCGTCTGGGACCGAGCGCCCGCCGGCTACGCCGATCTCGGCGCGGGGCGCGAGTTCCCGCGCTGGTTTCCCGGCGCGCGCCTGAACTGGGTGAAATCGGTGCTGGCCTGGGCCGATCGCGCCGACGGCGCGACGCGCCCGGCCCTCGTCGAGGAGCACGAGGACGGCCGCGTCGAGACCCTCGACTATGCGACGCTGCGCGCGCGCGTGCAGGCGCTGGTCGCAGGCCTCGGGGAAGCCGGCGTCGCGCCCGGCGATCGCGTCGGCCTGCTGATGGAGAACGGGATCGCGGCGACGGTCTCGCTGCTCGCGGTCGCCGCGATGGGCGCCGTCGTGGTGCCGCTCTTCAGCGGCTTCGGCGCCGACGCGGTGGTCGCGCGGCTGTCCGCGGCAGAGGCGCGGCTGCTGATCGCCTCGCCGTCGTTCCAGCGCCGCGGGCGCGCGGTCGATCTCGAAGGCGTGGTGCGCGCGGCCTGGCCGCAGCTGCCGCGGCTCGAGCGCGTGATCTGGCGTTCGGCGCCGGCCGCGGCGATGCCGCCGGCGCGTGAATGCCTGCTCGCCGATCTGTTGCATGCGAGGCCTGCCGCCCTGCCCTCGTGCTCGCCCGACGAGCCCTTCATGCTGATCTACACCTCGGGCACGACGGGCAAACCCAAAGGCATCGTGCACACGCACGGCGGCTTCCCGCTGAAGATCGCGCACGACGCGCTGGTGCACCTCGACGTTGCGCCGGGCGACGTCTTCTGCTGGCCCGCCGACATGGGCTGGATCGCGGGCTCGCTGGTGCTGTGCTCGGCGCTGCTGCGCGGCGCGACGCTCGTGTGCTACAGCGGCGGGCCCGACCATCCGGACTGGTCGCGGATGTCGCGGCTGATCGAGCGCCATCGCGTCACGCATTTCGGCTCGGCGCCGACCTTGATCCGCGGCCTGGCGAGCCACGCGCGCGAGGCGCTGCAGGGCGAGGTGTCCAGCGTGAAGCTGCTGGTGACGGCCGGCGAAGGCATCGATCCTGAGCACTTCACCTGGTTCCAGCGGCACTTCGGCCGCGGCGTGTGCCCCTTGATCAACTACACCGGCGGCACCGAGGCCTCCGGCGCGCTGCTCGCCTCGGTCGTCGTGCGCCCGATCGTGCCGAGCGGCTTCAACAGCACTTC
>JBFWSI010000162.1:0-7773 GCA_050248455.1 Gammaproteobacteria bacterium
GGGGGAGGATTTGTTGAGTCTGCGCGACCTCAAAGAGGCCGCCAGTGCACTCCCTCATTTGCTGAGTCAGCACTCCAGCTACCACAAAATCGTGGGGATCCCTTAGCGTTACGCTGCACCCGGGCTACGCGAGTTACGCACGCGTTGCGTTGCGCAGCGCCTCGATGCGCGCTTCCAGCGGCGGGTGCGACATGAACAGCGCCATCAGGCCGCTGCGGGCGCCGCCGGCGATGCCTTGCGCGGCGAGCTGATCCGGCAGGCCGGCCGCCTGGTGTCGGTCGCGCAGACGTTCGAGGGCGGCGATCATGCGTTCGCGGCCGGCGAGGGCGGCGGCACCGGCGTCGGCGCGGAACTCGCGCTGGCGCGAGAACCACATCACGACGATGCTCGCGAGCACGCCGAACAGGAGCTGCGCGATCAGCGAGGCGATGAAGAAGCCGGGGCCGTGCCCGTTCTCCGACTTGAACACCACGCGGTCGACGAAGTAGCCGACGAGCCGCGACAGGAACACGACGAAGGTGTTCACGACGCCCTGGATCAGCGCGAGCGTCACCATGTCGCCGTTCGCGACGTGGCTGACCTCGTGCGCGAGCACGGCCTCGACCTCGTCCTTCGACATCGCGGCGAGCAGCCCCGTACTGACCGCGACCAGCGCGTGATCGCGCCGCGCACCGGTCGCGAAGGCGTTGGGATCGGGCGAGTCGAAGATCGCGACCTCGGGCACGCCGATGCGGGCCTGCTCGGCCTGGCGTCGCACGGTCTCGACCAGCCAGTGCTCGGTCGCGTTCGCGGGCTGCGCGATGACGTGCGCACCGACCATGCGCTTCGCCGACCATTTCGACATTGCGAGCGATACCAGCGAACCGGCGAAGCCGATCACCGCCGACATCGCGAGCAGCGCGCCCAAATTCAGGCCGCCGCCCTGCGCGAGCGCGGTGTCGAGACCGAGGAGGCGGAAGCTCACCGCGATGACGGCGAGGACCGCGAGGTTGGTCAACAGGAAAAGCCCGATTCGTTTCATCTATTTCTCCATGGCTATCGGCACCCGTGCGGGCGCCCATCGTCATGCATTCTCGCGATCGCGGCAGCCAAGCAAAGTCGAAATCCGGCGCGCGTTCCTTCGGGAATTACGAAGCGGGACGTGGCCTGAGGATCCCGTCACGCTTCCCCCATCCGATGTACCCGGCGCGGACGGCATCGCGTAGAGTGGCCGCGCCGGCAGGCGCTCGAGGCTAGCGCCCGGCTGCCCGTTCATGGGTCGCGGGCATAGAAGACCAAGCAACAAGGACGCCTCTCGATGAAGAACACCCGCCGACTGGCGCTGCTCCTCGCCCTGTCGTTCGCGAGCGCAGGCGCGCAGGCTGCCGAATGGATCTACACCGTGCAGCCCGGCGACAACCCATGGACCCTGACCGAGCGCCTGCTCGCCGGCATCAAGTACTGGCCGCGGATCCAGGCGCACAATCACATCGCCGATCCCGAGCACATCCCGCCCGGCACGCGCCTGCGCATCCCGGTCGACTGGCTGCGTCGCGCCGAGGTCACGGCGACGGTCGCCGCCGTGCAGGGCGATGCGGAACTGCTGCGGACCGGCGTCGGCGCGGCCCGCGCACTGCGCACCGGCACGGCGCTGAAGACCGGCGACGTCGTGCGCACCGGTGAAGCGGGCAACGTAACCGTCGAGTTCAAGGACGGCTCGCGCATGCTGGTGCACGCGGGCAGCGAACTGCGCATGGCGGATCTCGCCGCCTACGAGAACACCGATCTCGTCGACACCCGCGTCGAGCTCGTGCGTGGCCGCACCGAGAGTCTCGTGCAACCGCTGCGCGACAACCCGAGCCGCTTCGAGATCACGACGCCGTCGGCCGTGACCTCGGTGCGCGGCACGGACTTCCGCGTCAATGCGAGCGCGCAGGCGACGCGCACCGAAGTGCTCGGCGGCAAGGTCGGGGTTGCCGGGGCGAGCGCGCGGGAAGTCGGCGTCGAGGCCGGTTACGGCAACGTGACCGAAGAGTCGGCGGCGCCCGCCGCACCGGTGCCGCTGCTGCCGCCGCCGTCGCTGGAAGGCCTGCCGGCCGTCGTCGAACGCGTGCCGATTGCCTTCAATGTACCGACCCAGCCGAAGCCAAGGCCTATCGCCTGCAAATCGCCGGACCGGCCGGCTTCCAGTCGCCGCTGTTCGACGGCCGCTCGGGCACGACCCTGCTGCGGGCCGTCGATCTGCCCGACGGCGACTACCGGCTGCGCGTGCGCGGCATCGATGCGCAGGAGCTCGAGGGCCGCAACGCCGATCGTGACTTCACGTTGAACGCGCGGCCGGTGCCGCCGCTGACGAGCGCGCCGGCGCCGCAGGCCGGCGTGATGGCCGAGCGACCGGTGTTCGAATGGGCCGCGGTCGGCGGCATCTCGCGCTACCGGCTTCAGATTGCGCGCGATCGCGCATTCACCGAGCTCGTCGTCGACGAAGCGCAGCTCGCGGACACGCGCTACGAGCCGGCGGGCGCACTCGCGCTCGGCGACTGGTACTGGCGCGTGATGGCGATCGACGCCGGCGAGGGCCCCGGCCCCTTCGGCGATGCGCAGCAGTTCCGGCGCCTGCCGCCGGCGCCGCAGGCGGCCGCCGAAGTCGGCGACGACGAGCTGACGCTGAGCTGGCCGGTCGGCCTGCCCGGTGAGCGCTACCAGCTGCAGATTGCCGACGAGGAAAGCTTCGCGAAACCGCTGCACACGATCGACTCCGCCGAGCCGCTCGCGCGTGTCCCGCGTCCGCCCGGCGGCACCTATTACGTGCGCGTGCGCTCGATCTATCCGGACGGCTTCGAGGCGCCGTTCGGCACGCCGCAGACGATCGAAGTGCCGTCCTCGTCGAAGCCGTGGTGGCTCGCGCTGCCGCTGCTGCTGTTCCTGCTGTAAGAGACGGCGGCGCGCAGGATGAGGCTCGCGTTAGACTGGCGGAATCTCCTGCGCCGGCTCATGGCGAGCGAGCGCGTCGCGCTGACCGCGACGCTCGCGGCGCTCACCGTGCTGCTCGTCGCGACCGACGTGCTGCGGCGCTGGGACTGGCTGCTCTACGACACGGCCTTGCGCACGGCCTCGCGCGCGACCTCCGATCGGATCGCGATCGTCGCCGTCGACGAGAAGAGCCTGCAGGCACTGGGACGCTGGCCGTGGTCGCGCCGCCTGCACGCCGAGCTGCTCGATCGCCTGACGCGCTACGAGGCGCGCGTCGTCGGTTTCGACATCGCCTTCGCCGAGGACTCGCCGGCCGCCGATGCGGCCGCCGACGCGGCGCTGGCCGGCTCGATCGCGGCGAATCGTCGCGTCGTGCTGCCGGTGTTTCCCGAGCAGTTCGACGCGCGCCGCGGCTCGCTCGCCGAAGTGCTGCCGCTGCCCGCGCTGGCGAACGCGGCGGCCAAGCTCGGCCACGTCGACGTCGAGCTCGACGCCGATGCGATTGCGCGCAGCGTTTATCTCAAGGCCGGCCTCGGCTCGCCGGTGTGGCCGACGCTCGCGCTCGCGATGGACGAAGTCGCGCGCAACAAGGCCTGGGCGACGCTGCCGGGCGAGAACCGCGTCGGCGCCGTGCCCGGCCCCGACGGCACCTGGGTGCGCGATCGGCGGGTGCTGATCAACTTCGCCGGGCCGCCCGGCAGCTTCCGCCATCTGTCCTTCATCGACGTCCTGTCGCAGGATGCGGTCGCCGCGAGCCTGCGCGGCAAGTACGTGCTGGTCGGCGCGACGGCCGCGGGCATCGGCGAAGGGCTGTCGACGCCGATGTCCGGCGAGCAGCGGCCGATGTCGGGCGTCGAACTGCATGCGAACGTCCTCGACAATCTGCTCGCGGAACGCTGGATCGACCCGCTGCCCTGGCCGCTGCGGCTCGCGCTGCTGCTCGCCGTGGCGAGCGCGCCCGCCTCGATCTTCCCGCGACTCACGCCGCGCAGCGCGCTCGCCGCCTGCGCCGCGCTGATCGTCGCGGTCTTCGCCGGCACGGTGCTGGCGCTGCGCATCGGCCACCTGTGGGTGGCGCCTGCGCCCGCGCTGCTCGCGCTGCTCGCGAGCTACCCGCTGTGGAGCTGGCGACGCATCGAGGACGTCGCGCGCAATCTCCTCATCGAGAAGGAGTACTCGCGGGCGACGCTGCAGGCGGTCGGCGAAGCGATAGTGTCCACCGATCGCAACGGTCGCGTCTCGTACCTGAATCCGATGGCCGAGCGCATGAGCAGCTATCCGCAGCGCGAAGCGCAGGCGATGGACATCGACAAGGTGTTCTGGTCGCCGCAGCGCGCGGAGCGCGAGAAACTGCTGCAGGCGATCGCGCAGGCCATCGACGAGAACCGCCCGGTGCGCTCGCTGGTGCACGCCACGCTGCAGACCCGGCTCGGCGACCAGTACGTGGTGCGGATCACGGCGAGCCCGATCAGCGACGATCGCGGCCGCACGCACGGCGTGGTGCTCGCGCTGACCGACGTCACCGAGACCGTCGAGCTGACGAACCGGATGCACCACCAGGCGACGCACGACGCGCTGACGCAGCTGCCGAACCGCGCGCTGCTCAGCGATCGGCTCGCGCAGGCGATCGGCGCCGCGCGCCGCAACGGTGAAGTCGTCGCCGTGATGTTCTTCGATCTCGACAACTTCAAGTACGTCAACGAGAGTCTCGGCCATTCCTTCGGCGATGCGGTGCTGCTCGACGTCTCCTCGCGGCTCGCGACGCAGAGCCGCGACGCCGACACGGTCGGGCGCTGGGACGGCGATCAGTTCGCGCTGATCTGCACGGGCCTGCGCGGCGCGGAGAGCGCGGCCGCGATCGCGCGCAAGCTGCTCGACGAGCTGCGCCGGCCCTACCACATCGCCGACCAGGAGATCCACGTGTCGGCCGGTGTCGGGATCAGCCTGTTTCCGCGCGACGGCGACGATCCGCCGGTGCTGTTCCAGCACGCCGACACCGCGCTCCATCGCGTGAAGCAGCGCGACTCGAACGGCATCGCCTTCTTCGACGAGGAGTTCAACCAGCACGCGCGGGCGCGCCAGGCGCTCGAACAGGAGCTGCGCCTCGCCCTGAAGCGCGGCGAGTTCGAGCTGCACTACCAGCCGCAGGTGGTGGTCGCGACCGGCGCCGTGATCGGCGTCGAGGCGCTGCTGCGCTGGCGGCATCCGGAGCGCGGCCTGCTGCCGCCGAAGGACTTCATCGGCGTCGCCGAGAGCTCCGATCTGATCGCGCAGATCGGCGCGCAGGTCATGCAGGCGGCCTGCGCGCAGGCCCGCGAGTGGCAGCAGCGCGGGCTGCCGGTCCACGTCGGCGTCAACGTCTCGGTCCGCCAGTTCGCGCAGCGCAGCCTGTTGCCGCTGGTGCAGGAGTGCCTGCAGGAAACCGGGCTCGATCCGGCGCTGCTGATGCTCGAGATCACCGAAAGCCTCGTCATGCGCGACGTGCAGGGCGTCGCCGGGCTCGTGCAGGAGCTGAAGGCGCTGGGCGTGCGTGTCGCGATCGACGATTTCGGCACCGGCTACTCCTCGCTGTCGAACCTGCGGCTGCTCGCGCTCGACCAGGTGAAAATCGACCGCTCCTTCGTGCAGGATCTGAGCATCGATCCGGACGATGCGGCGATCGTGCGCGCCGTCATCGCGATGGCGCACAGCATGCGCCTCGAAGTCGTCGCCGAAGGCGTCGAAACGCCGGCGCAGCTCGAGTTCCTGCGTGCGCATCGCTGCGATCAGATCCAGGGCTTCCTCGTCAGCGAGGCGCGACCGGCCGCACAGCTCACCGAGCTGCTCGAGCGCCGGCGGCTGGACGCGGCGTCGCGCTGGAGCGAGCTCGGTGGCATGGGCAGCGAAGCGCCGCGCGTTCATTGAGAGCGATCCGAACGGCTGAAAGCCGTAGATCGGGCGGACGAAGGAAGCCCAAGCTACGAGCTGCGGCCTTCCCGTCGCGTTGCGTGCGGGCGGCACGCAGATGAATACGAGGCGCACAATGGACGCAGAAGATCCCGGATTCCGCGCTGCGCGCTGTTTCCGGGCTGCAGAATGAAGCCTTCTCGCCACCCGACAATCCGCTGAAGGAGACCGCGATGAACCAGGCCAATGCCGAACTCGTCACCCGCTTCTGCCAGTCGCTGCTCGCGGCGGACATGGCCGCGAGCTGTCGCTATCTCGCTCCCGACGTCTACTACCACAACATGCCCTGGGATCCCGTGGTCGGCCACGACGCCGTGCGCAAGGTGCTGGACCCGCTGGTCCACGGCGCGAACTGCGCGCTGCGCCGGATGCAGGTCGAACACACGCTGGCCGATGGCGACATCGTCATGAACGCGCGGCTGGAGACCTGGGAGCGCCAGGGCGTGCGCGTCGAGCTGCCCGTCGCCGGCCTCTTCGTCGTCCGCGACGGCCTCGTCAGGCGCTGGATCGACTACTGGGATCTCGCCACCATCGCGCCGCTGCTGGCGACGCTGTGAGGGCCCCGATGGAGCCGAGCGCAAATACGCGCCACTGAGCGCTCGAATGCCGTCACCGCCGCGCAGGGCCTGTCCCCGCGCAGGCGGGCGCGGGATCCGCGCTCGACGCCGACGCGTCGTCGCCCGCCCGCGCGCTCGGGCGCGGCCCGCCGCCACGGCGCGGAGGCCGGCTTCCCGATACGGCGCAATCGAACCGGACCGGTGCCGAGCTGCGGCCGGTCCGTGGCGGCAGCGGGCTCGCTGTAGGACGGCATACCCGATCGCACCGGCTCCTTCAGTCGCGGGCTGGCGCGACGGCGCGGATTTTTCCATCATCCGCAGGCGCACAGCGTTTTCCGACCTGTTGAACTCGGGAGGACCCATGGCCTGGCGAATCGGCGTCGACACCGGCGGCACCTTCACGGACGTGGTGGCCATCGACGAAGCGAGCGGCAAGCGCTACGTGCGCAAGACTTCCTCGACGCCGGACGATCCTTCGCGCGCGTTCACGCAGGGCATCGTCGAGCTGCTCGACGAAGTGGGCGTCGACGTCGCCGACGTCAGCTTCATCAGCCACGGCACCACCGTCGCGACCAATGCGATCCTCGAATCGCGCTATGCGCGCCTGGGGCTCGTCGTCACGCGCGGCTACCGCGAGATGCTGGAGGTGGGGCGCCAGACCGTGCCCGGTGATTTCGGCGACATCACCTGGTGGCTGAAGCCGCCGCGCGTCGTGCCGCTGGAGCTGGTGCGCGAAGTAGGCGGTCGTCTCGATTTCAAGGGCGCCGAGCTCGCGCCGCTGGACGAGGACGCGCTGCGCGGCATCGCGGCCGAGTTCAAGGCGATGGGCATCGATGCCATCGCGGTGTCCTTCCTGCACTCCTACCGCAATCCCGCGCACGAGCGCCGTGCGCGCGAATTGATCCTCGAAGTGCATCCGGCGTGCTTCGTGTCGGTCTCCTCGGACGTCATCCGCGAGTACCGTGAATACGAACGGACCCTCAGCACCTGCCTGAACACGGGCCTGATGCCGCTGGTGACGAGCTACCTGACCAGCCTGCAGACGCGCCTCGCCGACGCGAAGGTCGACGCGCGGCTGTACGTGATGAAATCCAGCGGCGGCATCATCCACGCGTCCGAGATGGCGCCGCAGCCAATCGCCGCCGTGCTGTCCGGACCGGCCGCGGGCATCGTGACGGCCTGCTATTACGGAAAGGCCGCCGGTCATCCCAATCTGATCACGATCGACATCGGCGGTACCTCGACGGACATCTGCCTCATCGATCAGGGCACGCCGCACATGCTCACCGAGGGGCGCATCGACATCTACAACATCAAG
>JBFWSI010000163.1:0-7770 GCA_050248455.1 Gammaproteobacteria bacterium
GCGCGCAGGCAGTGGAGCAGGCTGAAGGCGAGCGCCGCGTCGCTCCCCGGCCTCGGCTGCAGGTGCAGATCGGCCGCCGCGGCGCTCTCCGTGCGCACGGGGTCGACGACGATCACCTTGCCGGGCGCTTCGCGCAGCCAGTGCTCGTGCGCATGCGGCGCCGAGTGCGAGGGATTCGCGCCCCATACGAGGATGCACTGCGTGTCGCGCGCCGTGCGCGGGTCGAAGCCCTGGATCGAGCTGCCGAAGAGCAGCGTCCACGCGACGTGCCCGGCGGCGTTGCAGATGGTGTCGGGATCGACTTCCGAGGCGCCGAGGAAATTGAACAGCCGGTTCGGGAACAGGAAGCCGATCAGCGACAGCGTGCCGCTGTAGTGCGTGTGGAGGATCGAAGCCGGGCCGCGCGTGGCGATGGCCTTGCGCATGCGGCCGGCGACCGTCGCGAGCGCCTCGTCCCAGGAGATGCGCTCGAAGGCGCTGCTGCCGCGCGGCCCGACCCGCCGCAGCGGATGCGTGAGCCGCACGCTCGCGTCCTGCCAGACGCCGTTGTAGGCGACGGCACACTTGCTGCAGAGCCTGCCGCGCGCGATCGGGTGCGCGGGGTCGCCCAGCACGCGCAGCGATCCGTCGTCACGGTGCTCGACGACGATGCCGCAGGCGTCGTAGCAGTCGCGCGGGCAGTTGGTCCTGATCGTATGGCTCATGGGTTCGCTCCGTCCGAGGTTCCGATGACATCACAGCACGCCGCGCGCGGCATCGGCAACGACGCGCCGGGTCATGTCCGGCGGCGTGACTGTCGGACGCTCGCTCAGGGTGCGGCGCCGCCGTGCCGCGACCACGCGGCGAGGAATTCGCGGAAATGCGGCCTGTCGCCGTCGGCGAGCAGCGCGCGGACGCGCGCGATCTCCTCGTCGTAGTGCCTGTCGAGCAGGTGGCCGCGCATGCGCTCGAAGGCGAGATAGACGAGCCAGGTGTTGAGCACGTCGGTCTCGCAGTAGTGGCGGATCGCGGCGATTTCGCCGGCGAGGTAGCTCGGCCACACGTCCTTGCCGCTCATGCCCATCTTGCCGGGGAAGCCGAGCAGGGTCGCGACGTCGTCGAGCGAGGCGCTCGCGCGCGGCTGGTAGCCCGCCAGCACGTCCATCAGATCGATGTGGCGCCAGTGGAAGCGGCCCAGGTAGTTGTTGTACCGGAACGCGGGATCGTCGTTGCCGACGTCCCAGTAGCGCGGCGCGCTGATGCCGTGGATCAGCGCCCGGTAGTGCAGCACCGGCAGATCGAAACCGCCGCCGTTCCAGGACACCAGGGTCGGCGAGTAGCGCTCGATGCCTTCGAAGAAACGGCGCACGAGATCGGCTTCGTCCGAGGACTCGTCGCCCAGCGACCACACCGACAGCCGATCGTCGTGGCGGAACACCGCCGAGATCGCGACGATGCGCTGCAGGTGATGGCGCAGGAAGTCGCTGGCGCCGTCGGTCTCCTGCTGGCGCTTCGCCGCCATCACCTTGGCGACGGCCTCGTCCGAGAGATCCTTCAGCTCGTACAGGCGGCGCGCGCCGGCGACGTCCGGCACGGTCTCGATGTCGAAGACGAAGACGTTGTTGAGCATGGCGCGCTTATTTCTGAGACCAGGTCGTTCCGTTCTGATACCACCACCCTGCCGGCGCATTCTGCACCCACGACGCGGCGAAGATGCGGCGGATGTCGGGCTCCCACTCGGGATGCGCGTTGGCCTGCGCGACCTCGGCATAGAGCCGGTTGCGATCGCCGTTCTCGTCGGCGACGAGCTTCTTCACGAGGTTGCGCGCGTCCAGCGGCACGGGTTTCGGATCGCGCAGCGCGATCAGGCCGTCGGCCTGCATGCCGATCGCGCCGCTGGCGTAATGCGGCCGCAGTTGCGCATGCCGCGCCTCCATCGCCTTGCGCAGCGCGGCGATCGCGGGGGTCGAGATGTTGATGTCCGGCTGCTGCGCGGCGGCGGCCGGCACCAGCCAGTCGAGCACCGCGACGAGCCCGTCGCGCCAAGCCGGCAGGCGCAGCGAGCTCGGCTGCTGCGCGGGCTCGCCGGCGTCGTAGACGTCGCGCACGATGATGTCCGCGGCGCGCTCGGCCGCGGAAGCCGGGAAATAGACGTTGACGGTGACGCAGGCCGCGAGTAGACAGCCGAGGACACCGAGGACCAGTCGCGCTTTCATGGTTGTTGCTCCGCGGGTCGCGTGCCTGCGCGCCCGACATTGACTTCGACTTCGACGCCACCCTGCGCGATCTGTTCGACGCCGTCGAGCAGCGTCTGCCAGGCCACCTGCTCGCCCGCGCCGCGGATCTCGATCCACGGCGGGAGCCACCCGCCGCGGGTCAGCAGCTTGAAGCCCCCGCCCGGTACGGCTTCGACGCCGCGCAGCTGGCAGATGCCGTTGGCGAGCCGGCAGCCGAGCCCGAGGCGACCGAAGGAATACGACGGAATGAGCCCGAGCCAGCCGCTCGCGAGCGGCCCGCCGGTGCCGGCGCCTATCCTGCTCAGGTTGTCGACGGCCTGGCGACTGATCCGGTGCGGCACGTCGTCGTCCTCCGGCGTCGCCAGGAAGGCATCGAAGGACACGGCTTGCCAAGCTTCGAGCCGCAGATCCGCGATCTCGCCTTCGAGATGTCCTTCGATGTTACCAAACGCGAAGGTGCTGGTCAGTTGCGCGAGATCGAGCCCGCGCAGGCGCACGTCGGTGCGCAACAGCGGCACGGCGCCGAACACGTCGGTGATGCTCGGATTGGCCAGCACGACGTGGCCGCCGAACACGCCGATGTCGAGATCGCCGTCGACGCCGATGCGCCCGCGCGAGATCGTGAGGCTGGGGATCGTGCCCGTGATGCTGCCGGCGAGCGGCACCCAGCCGAAGCTCGTCGTCAGCTTCGACAGCGTGATCGGCTCGATGCGGCCCGCCAGCACCAACCTCGCGCGCGCGCTGCCGAAGTCCTCGAGGCGCATGTCGTCGAGATGCAGCGCGCCGTCGTAGATCGTGACGTCCTGCCAGTCGACGGCTTCGAGCGTGCCGTGCGCGGAGCGCCAGCCGATGCGACCCGGGCCGAGCGCAATCCGATAGACCGAGGCGCCGCGCCAGGACAACGTCGAGACGCGCGGCGTCGCGCCGTCGTGCAGGCGCAGGCCGCCGTCGAGCCCGGCGACGGCGAAGCGCCCGCGCTCGTCGTCGAACGCACAGTCGCGGCAGTCGACGTCGAGCTCGGCGGTGCGGCCCGCGGCGACGCGCAGATCGACGTCCAGCCCACCGGCGGCGCGCAGACCGCCGAGCGAACTGCCGAGCAGCAGCGGCTGCAGGTAGACGGCATAGAAGCGCGCCAGCGCGGCGGTCGAGAAGCGCAGCCGTGCCTCGCGCCAGCCCGGCGCCGGCAGCAGGCTCGCATCACCGTCGAAAGCGAGCTCGGCGACGCCGGGGTGACGCAGGTGGCAGCGTTCGATGCCGAGGCGGCCGGCGGCGTCGCGGCTCGCGATCACTTCGGCGACGATGGGCCCGTCCTCGACTTGCAGCAGCAGTCCCGGCGTCAGCTCGCCGAGCTTGAAACCCGGCTCGAGATAGAGCGCACCTGCTTCGAGCGCGAGCTCGCCGCGCCAGCGGCGAAGGCGAGCGTGGCGCTGCTGGGCGAGATCGAAGCGCAGCGTGGCGCCTTCGGCGCTGTTGGTGCCGGCGAGATCGAGCGCGGCGATGCGTCCGCGCGCCGCGCAGTCGCCGACGATCAGCGCGCCGCCCTCGTGCTCGAGCCGGCAGTCGAGATCGAGATCGAGCGTGCCGCGCGTCAGCTCGTGCGCGGCGAGCAGGGCCTGGCCGGGCAGCAGCGACTTCGCGAACGCGTGCAGCGCCGGCAGCTCGACCTGCACGAGCCGCGCGCGCACGCGTCGCACGCCGCGCTCGATTTCCAGCGTGAGGCCCAGCCGGCCGCCGGCGAACGCGAAGGCCGGCGCGGAGAATTTCGAGTCGACCCCGTCGCTGCGCGCGGTGAACGGCAGCCGCAGCGCGCCCAGCGGTGAATCGCGCACCGCGAGCGCGCCGTCGGTGCAGGCGAGCATCCCGCCGTCGACGCCGAGTCGTGCACATTCGAAGGAGATGCCGGAGAAGGACAGGCCGCCGGGCAGCACGAGCTTGCCGATCGCGAGCGACAGCGGGAAGTCGTCGGCCCGCGCGAGCATGCAGGCGAAGGCCAGCAGCAGTGCGGCCGTCAGTCGCGCGCGAGCGGACATGCGCGCCGGGCGGCGCGGCTCAGCCGGGGAAGACGTTCGTGGACAGGTAACGGTCGCCGCGATCGCAGATGATGGTGACGATCGTCGCCCCCTCGACTTCGCGGTCGATCTTCAGCGCCGCGGACACGGCACCCCCGGCCGAGATGCCGCAGAAGATGCCTTCTTCGCGCCCGAGCACGCGCGCCGTTTCCTCGGCCTCTTCCTGCGTGACGTCGAGGAGGCGATCGACGCGCTTCCTGTCGTAGATCTTCGGCACGTAAGGCGGCGCCCAGCGCCGGATCCCCGGAATCGACGCCCCCTCCCCCGGCTGCACGCCGACGATCTGCACGGCCGGGTTCTTCTCCTTCAGGTACATGCTCGTGCCCATGATGGTGCCCGTCGTGCCCATCGCGCTGACGAAGTGCGTGATGCGCCCCTGGGTGTCCCGCCAGATCTCCGGTCCCGTGCCCGTGTAGTGCGCGCGCGGATTGTCCGGATTGGAGAACTGATCGAGCACCTTGCCCTCGCCGTCCTTCTCCATGCAGCGCGCGAGATCGATCGCTGCCTCCATGCCGCCTTCCTTGGGCACGAGGATCAGCTCCGCGCCATAGGCCTTCATCACCGCGCGGCGCTCGACGCTCATGTTGTCCGGCATGATGAGCACCATGCGATAGCCGCGCATCGCGGCGACCATCGCGAGCGCGATCCCGGTATTGCCGCTGGTCGGCTCGATCAGCGTGTCGCCGGGCTTGATGTCGCCGCGCTCCTCGGCGCGCAGGATCATGTTGCGTGCGGGCCGATCCTTCACCGAGCCGGCGGGATTGTGACTCTCCAGCTTGGCGAGCAGCAGGTTGCCGCGCGCGCGGCCGAGGCGCTGCAGGCGGACCAGCGGCGTGCCGCCGATGGTGTCTTCGATGGTCGGATGATTCATGCGCGTATCGTCGCGCCCGCCGCCGTCGCCGTAAAGCGGCGAGGATCCTCCGCGGGATCAGGCGACGGTGTAGCGGAGGATGTTCGGGTTGTCGCCGTCCGGCGGGGCGCCGAGCCCGATCAGGCCGCTGCCGCTCAGGCTCACGGCGGCGCCGCTGACCCGCTGCTCGCTGCCGTCGGCTTGGCGCACCCAGGTGCCGTTGCGGCTTTCGTCGATCAGCACGAACTGATCCTCGCGCAGCTCGATGCGCGCATGGAAGCGCGACACGCGCCGCTCGCGGACGATCAGATCGCAGCCGTCGCTGCGGCCGATCAGGAAATCGGTCTCCAGCTGCGCGATCTCCTGCTCGCGATCGCGATAGGCGAGCTGCAGCACCGGCCGCTTGCGGAACAGGCCCTTCAGGCGCGGCGCGAGCGGGCCGCGCTCGTCCTCGCCGCCCTGCTCGCGGCGGCGATCGATCTCCAGCCGTCGTCGCAGGTGCTCGCGCAGCTCGTCGGGCAGCTCCTGCACCAGGAAGCGGTTCGGCTGGCGCAGGATGTATTTCGACAGCTCGTCGAGGAAGCGCGAGTTGATGCGCCCGGCCTGCACGAGGTGCCGGCGCTCGCCGAGCTCCTCGAAGTTGCGCAAGGTGATCGCGATCGCACCGCTGTCGCGCTCGATCGCGAAGCCGATCGAGGCGGGCACTGCGTCCTCGAAGGTGACGAGCGCGCGTTCCAGCGCGCCGATCGGATCGAGGATGCGCACCAGCCGCACGGCGAGGCCGCGCCCGCGCGCATTCTCGAGCCAGTGATCGATGCTGCCGGCGCCGCGCACCTCGAAGTGGCCGCGACGCTCGTAGCGCAGCCGGAAGCGGGCGACGACGCGATCCGGCGGATGGCCTTCGGCAAACACTTCCATGCGCTCCTGGCGGAAGCCCGGCACGGGTCCGATGCCGGGCACCTCGAGCGTCACGCGCGTTTCCGGATCGAGCACGCGCAGCTGCTCGGCGAGCTCGCGCAGATGCAGGTGCAGGCGGAACACGGCGGGCAGCGCGATCGCGAGCAGCGCATTCGCGCGCGCTTCCTCGCTCTTCGCGCGCGCCTCTTCCTCGCGCGCACGCGTGGCCTCGGCGGCCTTCAGCGCCTCGGCCTGCTGCTTGAGATCGTCGAGTACACCCATCCGCTCGGTCGTCCTGACTATGTGCCTGGGCAGGGGAGGCGGTAGGCGCGGCCGAGCAGCCGGGCGCCCGCATCGAACCGTGTGATCCGGCGACGACGCCGGACCTGGGTCCCCGCCTGCGCGGGGACGACGGCCGGTGCCTAGCGTAACGTCATTCCCGCGCAGGCGGGAATCCGGTGCGGCGCATCCGTGGCGGCGAAATCGGAGCTGCGCCGGCCTCGCCGACGCTGGACGAGCCCGGGACGGGCCCGTCCAGCTTTCCTCAGAAGTGGTAACCGAGATTGATCAGATGGAAGTTGATGCCCGGGTTCTTGTCGCCGAGGCTCGCGTTCGACAGATGCTGGAAGCGATACATCAGCTCGTAGCGGCCGCCCTGCCCGAAGCGCAGGCCGCCGCCGACGTGGCTGCCGAAGGCGAAGGGAATGTCGAAATCCTTGTCCTCGATCTCGGAGTCGCTGTGGCCATGGGCGCCGACGCCGAACTCGAGGAAGACCGGCAGCGGGGTCGACACGTCGCGCTGCCAGCGGAACACCGGCGTGATGTGGCCGTCGACGAGGGTCTCCTCACCGGTGCGGCCGGGATCGGCGTCCCACGCATTGACGCCGACTTCCCAGTAGCCGGTCAGCGACCAGTTGCCGGTCTTGAACCACTGCACGCCCCAGTCCCACGCGAGGTTCGCGCCGTAGCGATCGACGTTCGCGTCGCCCGCCGAGGTGCCGATTTCGAAGCCGATGCGATCGACGGCGGCGGCCGGCAGGGCCAGCCCCAGGGCGACGGCGGCAGCAAGGGGTCTGAGCGCGGACATCTTCATGGTCGACAGTTCCTGTTCGCTTGGAGGACGGAGAGATAAGTCCTTGTTCCCGGACTTCTTCTGCGCGCAAGGCTAGCCGAGTCGGTCCCCCGATTCAACCGCCCGCGGCCGCCCCCTCGTCCAGCCTGAGGGCGAGGACGAGGGCGTCCTCGCGACCCTCGCGCGCGGGGTAGTAGTTGCGCCGGACCGCGAGCTGGTGAAAGCCGAAGTCGAGGTACAGCGTGATGGCCGCGGGATTCGACGGCCGCACTTCGAGGAAGACCACCGTCGCGCGATGGCCGCGCGCGATGCCGACGAGGTGCTCGAGCATCCGCCGCGCATGGCCCTGCCGCCGCTGCTCGGGCGCGACGCAGACGTTCAGCACGTGCGCCTCCTCGGCCGCGACCGACATGATGCAATAGCCGGCGAGCGCGTCATCGAGCTCCAGCGTCCAGCAGCAGTAACCGACGCGCAGGCAGTCGGCGAAGATGCCGAGCGACCACGGGAACTCGTAGGCGCGCTGCTCGAGCGCGACGACCTGCGCCAGATCGTGTTCACGCATCGGCCGCAGGCGCGGCGTCGCGCCGGCCGGCACCGCGCTCATCCGCTGCCTCGCGTCGCTTCCGCATACACGCGCTGCGCGAACAGCAGGTCCTGCCAGGCGCG
>JBFWSI010000164.1:0-7766 GCA_050248455.1 Gammaproteobacteria bacterium
CGAGCTTGATCTTGTCCTGCATGGGGGGCTTCCTCAGACTTTTTCGCCGCGGGCGCGGAGATCCTTCAGCACCGCGTCGATGCCGCGCTTGTCGATGATGCGCAGGCCATGGCCGCTGACGCGCAAGGTCACGAAGCGCTGCTCGCTGTCGACCCAGATCCGGCGGCTGTGCAGGTTCGGAAGATAGCGCCGACGCGTCTTGTTGTTCGCGTGGGACACGTTGTTACCGGACATCGGGCCCTTGCCGGTGACTTGGCAGACTCTGGACATGACACTCGCGCCTGTATCGGTTGTATTTGAGCGGGCCGCGGATCCTAGCCCGAAAATCCCGCTGCGGCTAGCCTGGCGGACAGGCGCCGTCCGTTCGGAGACGTCGTGCCCTCCGTGGCTAGATTCAACAGGCGCCCGAGTCGGCACAGCCGCCGAACCGGACGGTCCGGGATCACAGCCAGCCGCGGTCCGCGAAGGACACCGCGGTCCGATCGCCGGCCACGATGTGGTCCAGCACCCGCACGTCGATCAGGGCCAGCGCTTCGCTGAGCCGCCGGGTCAGGGCCTGATCGGCGTGGCTGGGCTCCGCGACTCCCGAGGGGTGGTTGTGGGCCAGGATCACGGCCGCGGCGTTCAGCTCGAGCACGCGCTTGACCACCTCGCGCGGGTGGACCGTGGTCGCGTCCAGCGTGCCGTAGAACAGAATCTCGAAGGCGATCAGCTGGTGGCGAGTGTCGAGGAAGAGGCAGGCGAACACCTCGCGCTTCAAGGGTTTGAACTGCGCGATCAGATAGTCCTTCGCGCCTTCCGGCCCGCCGATGGACCCCGGTCGCGCCAGCCCTTCGCGCAGATAGCGGCGCGACAGTTCGAGCGCGGCGTGCAGTTCGGCGTAGCGCGCGGTACCGAGACCCGGCAATGCCGTGAAGCCCGCGAGCGGCAGCTCGATCAGGCGGCGTAGGCCGCGCGTCGTCGCCAGCAGCTCGCGGGCGAGCGCGACGGCGTCACGACCGGTGCTGCCGTGACGGAGCAGCAGGGCGAGGAGCTCGGCATCGGTGAGGGCCGCTGGGCCCAGGCTCAGCAGTCGTTCGCGCGGGCGCTCGGGCGCCGGCCATTCCTTGATCGCCATGAGGACTTCCTTGTCGTCGAATGCTTAGAGCCGGGCACGACGGCGCGCGGGAGCCCCCGATCCTTGGGGTACAATCCGGCGCCTTCACCCGGGCAGGCAGCATAATGGGAACGCTCGCGCACAGACAAATCGTCGTCGTCGTCAGCGGCGGTATTGCGGCCTACAAGGCGCCCGATCTCGTGCGCCGGCTCCGCGACGCCGGCGCGTCCGTGCACGTGGCGATGACGCGCGCGGCGACCGAGTTCGTGCGGCCGCTGACCTTCCAGGCCGTGTCCGGGGTGCCCGTGCACGTCGATCTGCTCGATCCGGCGGCCGAGGCCGCGATGGGCCACATCGAACTGGCGCGCTGGGCCGAGCTCGTGATCGTGGCGCCGGCGACCGCCGACTTCATCGCCCGTCTCGCGCACGGGCTCGCCGACGACCTGCCGAGCACCCTGTGTCTCGCGACGGCCGCGCCGCTGCTCGTCGCTCCCGCGATGAACCGGCTGATGTGGGCCCACGCCGCGACGCAGGCCAACGTCGCGGTCCTGCAGGCGCGCGGCGCGCAGCTGATCGGGCCCGACGACGGCAGCCAGGCCTGCGGCGAAACGGGCGCCGGCCGCATGGCCGAGCCGCTCGCGATCGTCGATGCGGCCGCCCGGTGCTGGGCGCATGCGGCGCTGGCCGGGCTGCGCGTGCTGTTGACCGCGGGCCCGACCCAGGAGCCGATCGACCCGGTGCGCTTCATCACCAATCGCAGCTCCGGCAAGATGGGTTATGCGGTCGCGGCCGCGGCGCGGGACGCCGGCGCGCGCGTCACCCTGGTCTCGGGCCCGACCCGGCTCGCCGCGCCTGCGGGCTGCGAGCGGGTGGCCGTCACGACCGCGCAGGAGATGCTCGATGCCGTGCTCGCACGCGTCGCCGACTGCGACATCTTCATCGCCAGCGCCGCGGTCGCCGACTACACCGTCGCGACGCCGGCCGCGCAGAAAATGAAGAAGGTGGGAGAAGCGCTTACGCTGACTCTCGCACCGACTATCGATATACTCCGGACCGTCGCGGCTCGGCCCGGCGCGCCCTTCACCGTGGGCTTCGCCGCTGAAACTGAACGCCTCGCCGAATACGCACGGGGCAAGCTGGCATCCAAGTCGCTGAACATGATCGCCGCCAATCTCGTCGGCCGTGCCGGCACCGGATTCGAAAGCGACGACAATGAACTCAGCGTGTTCTGGCAGGGCGGGGAAAAGCAGCTTGGCAAAGCCGCGAAACAGGCTCTCGCCCGCGATCTGATAGCCATCATCGCGGAGCGTTACCGTGCGGAAGCTGCCCATTCCGAGTGACCTGCTGAGTCGCATTCCCAAGCGCGCGATCGCCGCGGTGATCGTCGCCGGCGCGCTCGGTGTCGGCGGCTGGCAGGCCTGGCACGGCTGGCAACTGAAGACCGCCGAGGAGGCGGCCATCGCGCAGCGCGCGCACGAGGCCGACGCGACGCGGCTCGCGCAACAGGTCGGCGTCTCGCTCACCGCCGTGGGCGAGAAGCTCGATCGCCTCGCCGAAGATCCGAAGGTGGTCGGCGCGCTGACCGGCGCGCCCGACGCGCGGCTCGCCGTCGGCCAGACCCTCGGCGCGAGCATTCCCGGGACTCTCCTGTTGCGCCTGGTGCCGGCCGGCACCGTGCAGCCGGACGAGTCGCAGCATCCGCCGCTGACCTATTCCTCGATCGCGCTGCTGCGTCAGGCCGCCGCGCAGCAAAAGCCCGTCGCCGCGGAGCTCCATCTCGGCGGCACGCCGGACGCGCACGTCGCGCTGGTGCGGCGCGTGCCGCCGGCCGGTGATCCCGTCGGCTTCCTCCATTTGGCCCTCGATCCGAAAGTCGTGGCCGACACCGTCGCAACGCTCGACGGCAAGGAATTCGACGTCGAGCTGCGCCAGGCGATGCCCGGAGCGCCGCCGCTCGTGATCGCAAAGCAGGGCGGAGCCGTCGACGGTCGCATCGACGTCGTGCAGGCGGCGGTACCGGGCACGATCTGGCAGCTCGTGCTGAGGCAGCGCGGTAGCGGTCGCGAGTCCGGCGCAGGCCCGGCCGTCGGCCCGCTGCTGCTGCCGGCCGGCGGTCTCCTGCTCGCCGCGCTCGCCGTCCTCGCGCTGCTGCGGCGACGCGGCGGCGGCGCGAGCGCGGCTCGCGCCGGCACCGTCGAGACTTCGGATTACCAGGGTGCGGTACGCGCGATCCTCGAAGGCCAGTATCCCGGCCTCGAAGCGCTGCTGCCCGGCACGCCGGCGCGGCCGCTGCCGGCCGCGCCGCATGCCAGCGAGGCGTTCACGCCGCTGACGGCGCGCACGCTCGAAATCCCGGCGCTGGAAGCGGCCGACGCGCCTACGCCGGTCGCCGAACCCGCCGCTGCGGCGCCCGCCATGGCGCAAGCCGCGATCGATCCCGTCATCTTCCGCAGCTACGACATCCGCGGTGTCGTCGGCACCTCGCTGACGAACGACGCCATGGCGCAGCTCGGCCGCGCGATCGGCTCCGAGGCGCAGGCCCTGGGCCAGCAGACCGTGGTCGTCGCGCGCGACGGTCGCGTGTCCAGCGTGTCGCTGCAGGAGTCGCTGGTCGAGGGCCTGCTCGCAGCGGGCTGCGACGTGCTCGAGATCGGCCTCGTGCCGACGCCGGTGCTGTACTTCGCGACGCATTACCTCGATACGCGCACGGGCGTGATGATCACGGGCAGTCACAATCCGCCCGAATACAACGGGCTGAAGATCGTGCTGAACGGCAAGGCGCTGTCGGGCGATGCGATCCAGGCGATCCGGCGCCGCGTCGAACAGCAGGATTACACCAGCGGCCGGGGCACGCTGCAGCAGACCGAAATCGTCCCCGACTACATCCGCCGCATCACCGAGGAGATCCCGGTCTCGCTCGGCCGCACGCTGAAGGTCGTCGTCGACTGCGGCAACGGCGTGCCGGGCATCGTCGCCCCGCACATCCTGCGCGCGATCGGTCACGACGTGATCGAGCTCTACTGCGAAGTAGACGGCGAGTTCCCGAACCATCACCCGGACCCCAGCGAGCCGGCGAATCTCGAAGACCTGATCATCATGGTCCGGCACGAGGACGCCGATCTGGGCCTCGCCTTCGACGGCGACGGCGATCGCCTCGGCGTCGTCGATCGCAACGGCAGGATCGTCTGGGCCGATCGCCAGCTGATGCTGTTCGCACGCGACGTGCTGTCGCGCAATCCCGGCGCGACGATCGTCTACGACGTGAAATGCTCGCGCCGCCTCGCCGAGGTCATCCGCGACGCCGGCGGCGAGCCGCTGATGTGGAAGACGGGCCACTCGCTGATCAAGTCGAAGATGGCGGAGACGGGGGCCTTGCTCGGCGGCGAGATGAGCGGCCACATCTGCTTCAAGGAACGCTGGTACGGCTTCGACGACGCCCTCTACGCGGCGGCCCGCCTGCTCGAGATCCTCGTCAATGCGACGCAGTCGCCCGAGCAAGTGTTCGCCGCCCTGCCGGACGGCGTCGCGACGCCGGAGCTGAAGATTCCGCTGCCGGAAGAGCGGCACACCGAATTCATGGAGCGGGTCGGCGCCCTCGCCGACTTCCCCGACGGCGAGATCACCGAGATCGACGGCCTGCGCGTCGACCTGCCGAACTGCTGGGGCCTGGTGCGGCCGTCGAACACGACGCCGAGCCTCGTGCTGCGCTTCGAGGGTGACGACGCCGACGCGCTGGACGAAATCAAGGACCGCTTCCGTCACCTGCTGCTGGCCGTCGATCCGGACCTCGAACTGCCGTTCTGAGACCGCGCGCGACCGCATCCCAACCACCCGAGCGGAGAATTCCGGATGGCGCTCGATCAAGAGCAAGCACTTGCCGCCGCCCACGTCCTGACCGAGGCGCTGCCCTACATCCAGCGTTATCAGGGCAAGACCATGGTCATCAAGTACGGCGGCAATGCGATGACCGAGGAGGCGCTGAAGAACGGCTTCGCGCGCGACATCGTGCTGATGAAGCTCGTCGGCATCAATCCGATCGTCGTCCACGGCGGCGGCCCGCAGATCGGCACGCTGCTCGACCGGCTCGGCATCAAGAGCCGCTTCGTCGACGGCATGCGCGTCACCGACGCGGAGACCATGGACGTCGTCGAGATGGTGCTCGGCGGTCTCGTCAACAAGGAGATCGTCACGCTGATCAATTCGAACGGCGGTCGCGCGCTCGGCCTCACCGGCAAGGACGGCCCGCTGCTGTACGCGAAGAAGATGGTGCTGAGCCGGCGCCGCGAGGCGCTGGCCGCGCCCGAGATCATCGACCTCGGCCACGTCGGCGAGGTCTCCGGAGTCAACAAGCGCGTGCTCGACTACCTCGCGAAGGGCGACTTCATTCCCGTCATCGCGCCGATCGGCGTCGGCGAGGACGGCACGTCCTACAACATCAACGCCGATCTCGTCGCCGGCAAGATCGCCGAAGTGCTGCAGGCCGAGAAGCTGATCATGCTGACCAATATCCGCGGCCTGCTGAACAAGGACGGCGAGCTCCTCACCGGCCTCGGCGCCGACGAGGTCGACGCGCTGATCGCGGACGGCACGATCAGCGGCGGCATGCTGCCGAAGATGGATTCGGTGCTCGACGCGGTGAAGGCCGGCGTCCACCGCGCGCACATCATCGACGGCCGCATCGAGCACGCCGTGTTGCTCGAGCTCTTCACCGACAGCGGCATCGGCACGCTGATCGAGCGCCGCTGATCCGGGCCCCGTGAAGACCGCCCGCCAGCAGCAGATCCTCGAAGTGCTCGCGACGGAGCTCGAGACGCGGCCCGGCGCACGCATCTCGACCGCGAGCCTCGCCGCCGCGCTGGGCGTGTCCGAGGCGGCGCTGTACCGTCACTTCGCGAGCAAGGCGAAGATGTTCGACGCGCTGATCGACTTCGCCGAGGAGACGGTCTTCGGCCTCGCCAACCGCATCCTCGAAGAGACTTCCGACGCGGCCGCGCGCTGCGGCCGGATCTGCAGCGTGGTGCTGCGCTTCGCCGAGAAGAACCCCGGCATCACGCGCGTGCTGATGGGCGACATCCTCGTCGGCGAACACGAGCGGCTGCGCGCCCGCGTCGCGCAGTTCTTCGACCGCCTCGAAACCCAGCTGAGGCAAATCCTGCGCGACTCGCTGCTGAGCGCCGGCGCCCAGCCCGACCGCGCCCTGATCAATGCGGCGGCTAGCCTGATCCTCGCCAGCGTCACGGGCCGCCTCGCCCAGTTCGTGCGCAGCGCCTACCGCCACTCCCCGTCCGCGCAATGGGACGAACAGTGGCAGATGCTCGCCCAGGGCATCTTCGTCGCGCGGGGCGTTTCGTAGCCCGCCGGCTCCTGAGCTGCTCATAGGGTGGTTTTTGCCACCGAGAACACAGAGAACCCCGAGGGGAATGAGAATGGGCGGTGCCCATCTCGACTCTGTGCCGGGCTGGAAAGTTGCTGAACCTGCGCTTCGCGCTGCCACGGAGAACACAGAGAACACGGAGAAATGAAAGGGACTAAGCGGAATTTGTAGGTTGAGCTGACGAAGGAAGCCCAACATCGCGCACCGGCGTTACGAAGGCGCAGACCCGATCAACCTTTCTCCGTGTTCTCTCTGTTCTCCGTGGCCGGGCGCAGCCCGTCTTCGAGCTGCGCCGGATTCCGCACGGCTGTCGCACCGGCACGGCCACCCTCATCCCCTCGGGGTTCTCTGTGTTCTCGGTGGTAAAAGCAGCTTGCCAGCAACGACAGGCTTTCGCCCGAGTCAATTGGCGGTGGCCGTGCGCTGGGCGCGGAGTTCTCTGAAGCGGGCGATGTCGGCGTCGAACTTGGCGCGGATCGCGTCCTGCTCGCGGCGTTTGTCGGCGATGAATTCGTGCTGGTCCTCGATCTGCTCGCGCACCGACTCGATGTTGTCGGTGAGATTCTCGGGCACTTTGCGGCCGCGCTTCTCGACGTCGGCGGCCTGGCCGATCATCTGATCGAGCTGCTTGTTCAGCTTCGCGACGTGGCTTTCGGTGATCTTGATCTGCGCTTCGACGTTCGTCAGCTGGCCGTCGCGCGCGAGGATCATGTCGTCCTCGGAGCTGAAGGTGTCGAGCAGCACGCGATCGGCCTTCGCGCGCTGCGCCGCCGCGGCCTTGGCCTCGGCCTTGGCCTTGGCCTCCGCCGCCCGGCGCTCGCGTTCGGCGACGATTTCTTCCTGGGTGCGACTGCGGCTCTGCTTCTTCACGACCAGGCCGCTCTTGCTCTTCTCGACGTGCTCGCCCTGCGCGTATTCCGGCGGTACCGCGTCGCCGCACTCGCGCACGCCGTCCTTGTTGGTCCAGCACTTGATGCCCGCCTCGGCGGCCAGCGGCAGTGCCAGCGCGCAGGCGAGCGTCACGAGGCGCCAAGGCCGGCCGCGAAGGATCCTGTGGTCCAAGCTCATCACCATTCACCCCGTGGGTCCGACGCCGGCCACCCGCGGCCCTCGCCCCATTGCGTGATACGCCGCCAATCCGCCAGCGGCGCTGAACGTGCTCAGGCCGTCCCGCGGGGGGCGGCTCCGTAGCGACCAAGATAGTCGTCGATTGCCGCCAGATCTTGAGCCGCATCGCCACGATCGGCCAGAAAGCGCCGGACGTCGGCCAGCGTAACGATGCTTAACACGGGCATG
>JBFWSI010000165.1:0-7762 GCA_050248455.1 Gammaproteobacteria bacterium
GCGCCGAGCTGGGCGATCTCCTCGGCGGCGGCCAGCGCGCGGGTTTCCTCGAGCAGGTAGTTGCCCATGTCGCGCTCGAGGCTGCGATGGGCCTGGCGCATGAAGCCGGACGCGCCGGCGAGCGCGCGCGCAATCTGGCGCGCGGGGATGTCGCCGACGACGCGTGCGAGCTCGGCTTCCCAGTCGAAGGACAGCTCGTCGAAGGCCGTCTCGAACTGACGGACCGTCGCGAGATCGCCCTGGATGCGCACCTTGCCGGCGGGCACCGGAGTTCCGGTCCGCTGCGCGCGCGCCATCGCGAGCAGATCGCTCAGCGTGCCCTCGAGCACGACGTCCGCGGCGCCGGCGCTGCGCGTCGCGAGCAGGATGCCGTCCGCCTCGACGGCCAGCACGAGCTTCAGGTTCAGGCGCGCGAGCCGCACTTCGACGCTGCGCCCGGCGAGCTCGAGCAGCCGCGCGCTCGCGGCATCGTCGCTCTTCAGCCAGCGGTTGATCAGATCGGCGATGCGATCGAGCACGCGTTGCGGGGCGAGCAGGTCGGCGATCATGCGGACTGGAACTCGTGCGGCGAGCTACAGACGCATGCCGCTGTGCAGGGCGACGATGCCGCCCATCAGGTTCAGGTAACGGCAGCGTTCGAGGCCCGCCTCACGCATCATGCCGGCCAGCGTTTCCTGCCCGGGATGCATGCGGATCGATTCGGCGAGATAGCGGTAGCTGGCCTCGTCCTTCGCGACCAGCGCGCCGATTTTCGGCAGCAGCCGGAACGAGTAGAGATCGTAGAGCCTCGACAGCAGCGGCGAGGCGACCTGCGAGAACTCGAGCACGTGTGCGGTGCCGCCGGGCTTCAGCACGCGATGCATCTCGGCGAGCACGCGTTCCTTGTGCGTGACGTTGCGCAGGCCGAAGGCCATCGTGACGAGATCGAAGCTGCGCTCCGGAAAGGGCAGCGCTTCGGCGTCCGCCTGCACGAAGCGCACATTGCCGACGGTGCCGCGATCGATCAGGCGATCGCGCCCGATCTCCAGCATGCTGCGATTGATGTCGAGGATGACGACTTCGCCCGCCGGGCCGACGTCGCGGGCGAGCAGGCGCGTCAGATCGCCGGAGCCGCCGGCGAGATCGAGCACGCGATCGCCGGGCCGGGCGGCGGCGAGGAACACCGCGATGCGCTTCCAGATCCGGTGCAGGCCCATCGACATCAGATCGTTCATCAGGTCGTAGCGCGTCGCGACCGAGTCGAACACGCCGCGCACGCGCGTGGCCTTGTCCTCTTCGTTGACGCGTTCGAAGCCGAAGTGGGTCTCGCGCGGGCCTTCCATCGCTGCCTCAGCCGTCGGTCGGGGCTTTGCGGGTGTGTCCGGCGGCCGCCAGTGCCGCGAGGTATTCGCGCCAGTTGCGGTCCTGGTGGCGGCCGAGCTGGTAGAGATAGTCCCAGGTATAGAGGCCCGTGTCGTGACCATCGTCGAAGACGAGCTTCACCGCATAGTTGCCGACGGGCTCGATCGCGCGGATGTTGACGTCTTCCTTGCCCGTCTGCAGCACGCCCTGGCCGGGGCCGTGACCGCGCACCTCGGCCGACGGCGAATACACGCGCAGGTACTCGCAGGGCAGTCGATAGCGCGCGCCGTCGTCGAAGGCGACCTCGAGCACGCGCGAGACCCGGTGCAGCTCGATGTCGGTCGGGAAGTGCTGGGCCATGGGCGCAGAGCCTACAGGATATAGCGGGCCCAGTCCTCATCCTTGATCAGCTCGCCGAGGTGCTGCTCGACGTAGTCGCGATCGACGACGACGGTCTGACCGGTGCGGCTCGGCGCGGTGAACGACAGCGCTTCGAGCAGGCGCTCCATCACCGTGTGCAGGCGACGCGCGCCGATGTTCTCGCTGCGCTCGTTCACGTGCTGGGCGATCTCGGCGACGCGCCGCACGCCGTCCTCGGCGAAGCGCAGCTCGACGCCTTCGGTCTTCAGCAGGGCCTGGTACTGCTCGGTCAGCGACGCGGTCGGCTCGGTCAGGATGCGCACGAAATCCTCGACGCCCAGCGAGCTCAGCTCGACGCGATTCGGCAAGCGACCCTGCAGCTCGGGGATCAGATCCGCGGGCTTGGACAGGTGGAACGCGCCCGAGGCGATGAACAGGATGTGATCGGTGCGAATCATGCCCTGCTTGGTGCTGACGGTGCAGCCTTCGATCAGCGGCAGCAGATCGCGCTGCACGCCTTCGCGCGAGACGTCCGGGCCGCTGGTCTCGCCGCGGCGCGCGATCTTGTCGATCTCGTCGAGGAAGACGATGCCGTTCTGCTCGGCGTTGGCGACCGCGCGGGCGCGGATTTCCTCCTCGTTGACGAGCTTCGCGGCTTCTTCGTCGGTGAGGAGCTTCAGCGCCTCCTCGATCTTCACGCGCCGCGCCTTCTTGCGCGCGCTGCCGAGGTTCTGGAACATGCTCTGCAGCTGGCCCGTCAGCTCTTCCATGCCGGGCGGCGACATGATCTCGACGCCGGCGATCGGCTGCGCGACCTCGATCTCGATTTCCTTGTCGTGCAGCTTGCCCTCGCGCAGCATCTTGCGGAAGCGCTGGCGGGTCGAGGACTGATCGGCCTCGCTGGTCTCGCCGAAGGCGCGCGGCGGCGGCAGCAGCGCGTCGAGCACGCGCTCTTCGGCGGCGTCGGCCGCCTTCTCGCGCACCTGCGTCATCGCTTCGTCGCGCGTCATCTTCAGCGCGACCTCGACGAGATCGCGGATGATCGATTCGACGTCGCGCCCGACGTAGCCGACCTCGGTGAACTTCGTCGCCTCGACCTTGATGAACGGCGCGCCGGCGAGCTTGGCGAGGCGGCGCGCGATCTCGGTCTTGCCGACGCCGGTCGGGCCGATCATCAGGATGTTCTTCGGCATGATCTCGTTGCGCAGACCGTCCGCGACCCGGCTGCGGCGCCAGCGCGTGCGCAGCGCGATCGCGACGGCGCGCTTGGCGGCGTCCTGGCCGACGATGTGCCTGTCGAGCTGGTCGACGATTTCCTGCGGCGTCAACGCCATCAGCTGTTGTTCGCGGGTGGGCATGGGCTCAGCTTCTGATTTCCTCGAGCACGATGTTCGAATTGGTATAGACGCAGATGTCGGCGGCGATCGCGAGCCCCTTGCGCACGATGCTCGCCGCATCCAGATCGGTGTTCGCGACCAGCGCGCGGGCCGCGGCCTGCGCATAGGGGCCGCCCGAGCCGATCGCCATGATCGAATCCTCCGGCTCGATGACGTCGCCGTTGCCGGAGATGATCAGCGAGGCGTCGCGATCGGCAACGACGAGCAGCGCTTCCAGCCGCCGCAGCATGCGATCGGTGCGCCAGTCCTTCGCGAGCTCGACCGCTGCACGCACCAGATTGCCCTGGTGCTTGTCGAGCTTGCCTTCGAAACGTTCGAACAGCGTGAACGCATCGGCGGTGCCGCCGGCGAAGCCCGCGATCACGCGCTCGTGGAACAGCCGGCGCACCTTGCGCGCATTGCCCTTCAGGATGGTGTTTCCCATCGACACCTGGCCGTCGCCGCCGACGACGACGTGTCCGGGGCGACGCACGGAGAGGATGGTGGTCGCGTGAAACTGATCCATGGATCGGACTCTCGAAAAGGGGCCGCGATTGTACACCAGCGGGCATGGCCGCCCTTGCCGGGCAGCGTGCCGGTGCCGGCGACGGTCATCGTTACCGCGCGACGGCGCCGCTGCCGGCTTGATCGACGCGTCCGGCGCCGCTAGCGTGCCGGTTCCTGCCATGCGACCGTCGCCCGTGCCATCCCCGTCGAAAGTTCTCAACGCCGCGTCCGCCCGCCGTGTCCTGCGCATGCCGGCCGCCGCGCGCGCGCGACGCGCATGAGCGTGGGACCGTCCGTCACGCCGAATCCCGGCGACGGCGGCCTGACCGTCGACATGCGGCCGAACACACCCCTGGTCGGCGACGCGATCGCGTGGTTCGCGGCCCTTGCGCTCGCGCCGATCTACATGCTGATCGGCGGCCTCGCCGGCCGCGCGCTGCTCGGCCTCGGGATCTGGACCGGCGCCGTGCTGACGCTGCTCGCGGTGTTGGCCTGGACGGGCTGGCATCTCGCGCAGCGCCGCGCGAGCCTGCCGCGGCCGCCGGCGCTGGTCACCGATCGGGCGCTGGTCGTGACGCCGCGCGGCTGGCGCAGGCCCGTCACGCTCGCCTACGCCGACATCCGCTATCTCGCCCGCGTGCCGGGAGAATCGCTGACGCTCGGCCGCGATGCCGCGCCGATCGAGCTGCACGACGACGATTTCGTCGCGCCGCAGGCCCTCGATCTGATCGAGCTCGCGATCCGCCGCGCCGTGGTCGCACTGCCCGACGGGCCTGCGCGCTACGCGACGATGCAGGCGAACCAGCGCCTGACGCGTCTGCTCGGCGCGCGCTCGGTGCCCGTCACCTGGACCCTGCTCGGCATCAGCGCGGTGATGTTCCTGCTCGAGCTCGCCCTCGGCGCGCCGGAGAATCCGCGCGAGTTCGTGCGCCTCGGCGCCAATGTGCCCGCGCTGGTGCGCGACGGACAGTGGTGGCGCCTGGTGACCGCCGGCTTCCTGCACGCCAATCTCACGCACATCGCGCTGAACGGCATGGCGCTGATGTCGGTCGGCGCGCTGCTCGAGAAGCTGGTGGGGCACACGCGTCTCCTGATCGTCGCACTCAGCGCCGGCATCGCCGGCAACCTCGCATCGACGTGGTTCGGCGGCGGCGCGATGTCGGTCGGCGCCTCGTCCTGCGTGTTCGGCCTGCTCGGCGCCCTGCTCGCCGTGCAGTTCGGCAAGCAGGCGAGCCTGCCGCCGCAGCTCGTGGTCTCGCGCCGGCAATGGGTCTTCCTCCTCGGCGTCAACGCCGCGATCTCGCTGCTGCCCGGCATCGATCTCTCCGCGCATGCAGGCGGCTTCGCGGCCGGCGCCGCGCTCGGCGCGCTGTTCGTGCCCGGGCTCGACATCCGCCGCCCGCGCGAATCGCTGCCGCTGCGCATCGTCGCCGTGCTGCTGGTGCTGGTCTGCACCCTCGCCTTCGCGCTCGCGGCCCATCGCGGCCTGCATGACGGCGCGCGCCGCGACGCCGAACGCGCGCTCGGCGCGCGCGTCCCCCCCGCCGGGGCCTGGGCGCGTCGCGCCCTGCCCGGCTTCTCGCTCGAGCTGCCGCTCGCGCCCGTGATCTCGCACGAGGGCGACTACCAGGTCGGGAAGCTCGTCGTGCGCAATCCGCGACCGCCGACGGGCTTCTTCGTGTCGATCGAATGGGCCGCCGGCGACGCGACGCGCGCAGCGCTCCTCGCCGGCGAGCGCGCCTTCGCCGAGGCGCTGGACATCCGGGATCCGCCACGCCTCGCCACCGTCCCGGGCCCGGACGGCAAAGCCGTCGACACGCTGGTGCTCGAAGTCGATCGCGCCCCGCTGCGCATCGCGCGCCTGCCCTGCGGTCGGCGCTACATTCAAATCGCGGCCTACGGCGACGCCGACATCGACGCGCTGTTCGCCCGCGTGCTCGCGAGCGTCCGCTGCATGCCGATCGCCGAACAGGAAGCGCTGGCGCGCTGGCAGCTGCCGCTGCATCTCGATCTGCCGGGCTGGCATGGCGGCGCGCAGGCGCCCGGGCGGCTCGTCCTCTCGGACGGCAGCGCGACCCTGCTCGCCCTGCGCCATCCGGCGCGCCTCGATGCGCGCGCGCTGAGCGCGCTGTTGCAAGGCCTCGGCGCGGACGTGCGCTTCGCGCCGGCCGAGGACGGCCGCCTGCGCTATGCGGGCAGCTGGGAAGGGAAGACGGTGCATGGCGGCGCCGTGCAGCGGGTCTGCCAGGGCGGTGCGATCGTCCTGCTCGCCTTCGCACCGGACGAGGAAGCCGCCGCGCGCCTGCTCGAGCGCATGAACGGCGCGCGCTGCGCGCGGCCGGACGAAGCGCCGCAGCTGTGGCCTGCGGCGCCCGCGCCTTGAGCGAAACGCTGCACGGCGGCCGGCACGTGCCGGCCGCCGGTCTTCGCCTCAGTCGATGGCCACGCGTTTCGACGCGGCCTGCTGCCGTTTCGGCAAGGTCAGCTGCAGCACGCCGTTCTCGTACTTGGCCTTGCAGGCCGTGGAGTCGACGTCCTGCGGCAGCTGGAAGCTGCGCGACACCGCGCCGTAGTAGCGCTCGCTGCGCAGGACCTTTTCGTCCTTCGTCTGCTGATCCTGCTGCTTGACCTCGGCCGAGATCGTCACCACCGCGCCGTCGACGGCGACGTGGATGTCCTCCTTGCCGACGCCCGGGATTTCGGCCTGGACCGTGTAGGCATTGCCGTCTTCCTTGACGTCGACCTTGATTTGCGCCGGCAGCGGATCGCCATGCAGCGGCTTGATGAAGTAGCCGGGCGCGACGTCACGGAAGAAATCGTCGAACAGGCTGCGGCCACCGAAGTTGATCAGATTCGCCATGGTGCTCTCTCCTCGCTCGTCTCGAAGTGGAACGCCCCTGCGTTCCGGATATCGCCGAGATGGTGGACGACGAAGATTTTTTCAAGCGCGGCCGCCACAGCTGCATGACCGGGATCAAGAGCCGGCGGGTTCTTGCGTAGGACGAAGTCGCGTGCGAGCCTCTCGCGATGTCCTCGCCCGCCCTGCCCCTGCGCGCGCTGTTGATGCTCGCCGTGATCTCGCTCGTCTGGGGCACCGTGTGGCCGCTGCTGCCGATCGTGCTGCGCGAGGTGTCCGTATGGACCTTCCGCGCGCTGACGATGCTGTCCTCGGCCGTGCTGCTGCTGGTGCTGGCCCGCGTCCGCGGCCTGTCGATCCGGATCCCGCGCGCGCACTGGCCTGCGCTCGTCGGCTCCGCCTTGTGCTTCCTCGCCGTGTGGAACGTCGCCGCCGCCTACTCCGCAATCCTGATCCCGTCGGGTCAGACGGCAGTGCTCGGTTTCACGATGCCCCTGTGGTCCGCGCTGCTGTCGTGGCTCGTGCTGCGCCAGCGGCCGGGCGGCCGCCAGCTCGCGGCAATCGCGCTCGGCGGCCTCGCGGTCGGGCTGCTGATGTGGCCGGGCCTCGCGCGCTACGCGGAAGCGCCGGCCGGTTTCGCGCTGGGACTGGGCGCCGGCCTCGGCTGGGCGGTCGGCACGCTGATTTTGCAGCAGCGCCCGATTCCGGTGTCCTCGCTCGCGCTGACCGGCTGGCAGCTGCTGATCGCGGGCCTGCCGATCACCGTCGGCGCCTGGGTCTTCGGCGATCACCATTGGTTCCTGCCGCCCTGGCCGACCACCGCCGCGATCGTCTACATCGCGCTGGTGCCGATGAGCCTCGGCAACCTGTTCTGGTTCGCGATCGTGCGCATGCTGCCGGCGAGCATCGCCGGCCTCTCGGCGATCATGGTGCCCGTCGTCGCGATGATCTCCGGCGCCCTGATCCACGGCGAGCCGCTGGGTCCGCTGCAGCTCGCGGCAATGACCTGCTGCGTCGGCGCGCTGGGGCTGGTGGTGATCAAGCGATCTTCGTAGCCCGGGTGGAGCGCGCAGCGCGCAACCCGGGATCGGACGCTTCGGCTGAGGAAGATCCCGGGTTCCGCTACGCCGCACCCGGGCTACGAAAGCCGGGGCTGGTGGTGATCAAGCGCTCTTCGTAGCCCGGATGGGCGCAGCGAATCCGGGAGAAGATGCGCTGCGCGCGCCACGGAGAACACGGAGGGCGGAAGGGATTGCTCGGGGCGTACGAAGCGTCGGCGCCGATAGTCGTCGTCGAGTCACGGCGGCACAGCCCCATCGTT
>JBFWSI010000166.1:0-7704 GCA_050248455.1 Gammaproteobacteria bacterium
GCGTTTCCGCGCTGCGGATTTCGACCTCGCCGTCGTGCTCGACGAGGTCGACGACGAAGGCATCGGGATAGACCAGCACGCTGGTGAAGCCCGTGTAGCGTGCGTCCTGTCGCACACAGACGAGCAGGCAGGCCTGCGCCGCGATCACGAGCCGCATCTCCTCCGTGATCGCGAGGCCGTCGCAGCCGACGAAATGCTTGTCGTGCAGGAATTCGCGCAGCGCGCGCTGCAGCGCCGGCTTCAGCGCGGCGGGCAAGGCACGATAGAGCGGCACGCAGCGCTCGAGCAGCGCGAGCGCCTCCTCGGGCAGCGGCGCGGCGAGCGCGCGCGCCCGCGTGCGGCGGGCGATCAGCCGGGCGGCGACGAAAGCGACACCGGCCATCGCGACGATGAAGACGAGCAGCCACATCGCGACGTGGACGCCGGCTCAGCGCCGCGGCGGCAGGCCCGCGACGAAGGCGTCGATTTCCGCCGCGACGCGCGTGCGCCCGCTGCCGGTGACGATCGTGTAATGGTTGGTGTCGGGGATTTCGACGTGGCGCAGGTGCGGGATCCTGGCCACCTTGTCCGCGACGGCCGCGAGCGGCAGCAGCGGCTGCTCCTGGTTCAGCAATCCGCGCGGCGCGGTCAGCAGCAGCATCGGCGCGCGCGTCTCGTCGATCAGCGTGACCATGTGCGGCGCGAGCGGTCCGCGCGCGTCCTCCTGCACGGCGGCGAGGGCGACGCGTGAACGCATCGCGCCGGGCTCGCCGACGAGATCGTAGTCGACATAAGCCTCGACGTACGGATTCCATGCCCCCGCATCCTGAAAAGCCGGATGCCGGCGCCAGAAATCGCGATAGGCCGCAGCGTCCGCGAAGCGCATCTCGAGGCGCGCGAGCGCCGGCCCGAGCACGCCCTTGATCACCTGCTCCGGCGTCGCACCGTCGCGCAGCGGCAGCGCGATGCCGCCGTCGACGAGCACCAGCCCGCGCACGCGATCGGGATGTCGCGCGGCGAATTCGAGGGCGATGTAGGCACCCAGCGAATGACCGACGAGCACCGCGTCGCGCACCGCATGGTGATCGAGCAGCGTGGCGAGATCGGCGACGTGGCTCGCGAGGCCGTAGGGCGGCGGCAATGCGTTGCTGTGGCCGCGGCCGCGCAGATCCGGGGCGTAGATCGTGTAGTCGCCGCCCAGCGCGTCGATCACCGGCGGCCAGGCCAGATGCGAGGCGGTGATGCCGTGGATGGCGAGCAGCACGTCCGGGCCGCCGTCCCAGCGCGCGACCGTGTAGTCGCCGCCCGCCACCTCCAGCGTGTCGATGTGCTTGCTGCGCGCCATGTCGTCCCCCGGGCTGTGCGTAAAGCCGCAGTGTAGCGACGCCGTCCGACGCGGGCGACGGGCCGGCCTGCGCGGGGCGCGTCATAATGCGACCATGAAACGGCTGCTCCTGGTCTGGCACAGCCGCAGCGGCCATACGCAGCAGATGGCGGAGGCGGCGCTGCGCGGGGCGCGCGATCCCGCGATCGCGGGCGTGGAATGCATCGTGCGCGATGCGCTGGAAGCGACGCCGGAAGACGTCTGCGCGGCCGATGCCGTGCTGCTCGGCACGCCGGAGAACTTCGGCTACATGTCCGGCGCGCTGAAGATGTTCTTCGAGCGCATCTACCATCCCTGTCTCGAGCGCACGCAGGGCCTGCCCTACGGCCTCTTCATCCGCGCCGGCAACGACGGTCGCGGCGCGCTCGCGAGCATCGAGCGCATCGTCACGGGACTGCGCTGGCGGCGCGTCGCCGCGCCCGTGATCATCGCCGGCGACTTCGATCCCGCGCGCCTCGCCGAGTGCGAGGAACTGGGGCAGACGCTCGCCGCGGGTCTCGAAGCCGGCGTGTTCTGAGCCCGCCGCGAAATCCGGCCGCCCGCGCGCTCGAACGAGCACATGGTTCCGGCAGCATCTTGAGCCAGATCAAGCCAACGTGCCGCGCGCGGCACGTTCGAAACTGGGCAAGGGGCGATCGAGGCGGCACTATAGCCGCGTAGCGCGGTCCGACACGGACCGTCCAGCAGGAAGCCGACGATGCAAGACAACACCGCCCGCCTGACCTCCCTCGAGCCACCGCCGCTGCCGCGCGACATCCGCAAGACGGGACTGGATCCCGACTTCTGGTATCCCGTCGCCCGCAGCGCCGAGGTCAAGCGCGGCAAGGCCTGGGCCTGCGCCTTCGCGGGCGAGCCGATCGTGCTCGTGCGCGGCAAGGACGAGCGCGTGTTCGCGCTCGAGGATCGCTGTGCGCACCGCCAGGTGCCGCTGAGCACCGGCGTCGTCGACGGCGACGGCCTGCGCTGCGGCTACCACGGCTGGACCTACGACTCGAGCGGCAAGTGCACCAACGTGCCGTACCTGAGTGAATGCGGGACGCGGCCCAACAACGTCAGGAGCTATCCCTGCCGCGAGGCCTACGGGCTCGTCTTCGTGTTTCCCGGCGACGCGGCGCGCGCCGGCGAAGCTGCTTTCCCCGAAGTGCCGTCGGCCGACGATCGGCACTACAAGACGCGCTATCTCAACCGCCGCGTCAACTGCCACTACAGCTTCATGCACGAGAACCTGATGGACATGAACCATCAGTTCCTGCACCGCCGCCTGATGGGCGGCATCAAGACGATTTTTCTCGGTTCGCGCGTCGGCGACACCTGGGCCGAGGCGACCTACACCTTCAAGCGCAACAGCGGCAAGCAGCCGCTGGGCGAGCGCTTCATGATCAACCGCAGCGCCGAACCGGCGCAGGAGGGCGAGCGCGATCGGATGGTCATCCGCACCGATTATCCGTATCAGAGCCTGAAGTTCTGGACCGCCGGCGCAGAACATCCCGCGCTCGATCTGTGGAACTGCTACATCCCCGTCGACCGCGCCCAGCGCGTCAACCACACCTACGGGATGATCATGATCCGGCGCCCGTCGAAGGCCTTCCTGCTCGACCTCGCATGGCCAGTCATCGTGTGGTTCACCAACGGCATCTTCGCCGAGGATCGCGTGATCTGCGAGCTCGAGCAGGCCGCCTTCGACGCCCAGGGCAAGGACTGCAACCAGGAGATCTTTCCCGCCATCCGCAATCTCCGTCGCGTCCTCGTCGACAACGGGCGGCCGATGTAGGGTCGAGGTCGGTTTTTGCCACAGAGAACACCGAGAACACACAGTGAAGATGAGAGGGGATTGATTGCGCTGCGCGCGCCACGGAGAACACGAGAAGGAAATAGATTGATGAAGTCTCCGTGACGCTGGCTTCCATGGTCACGATCGAGTCTCGGCGGCTTTAGCCCAATCCCTCTTGCCCTCCGTGTTCTCCGTGGCGCGCGCAGCGCAACTTCAGCGACGATTCCAACCCGGCACGGCGTCGAGGTAGGCACGGCCCATCCCCTTCTGTGTTCTCGGTGGCAAAAAAAAGCCCAACACGCAGCACCCACCGTTCAAGACACCGTCTCGTCCATTGCGCGCAGGCGGGAGGCCAGCAGGCGCAGCAGGCCGAGGGCGAAGTACGGCGTCTGGGACACGAGGAAGAGGAAACGTCGTTCGTCGACGGGAACGAGTCGGCAGGGAGTATGGGCGACGGCCAGCGCGCTGCGCGGGCGTGCTTCGACCAGCGCCATCTCGCCGAAGACTTCACCGGCCTTCAGCCGCCACACGTGGTGATCGTGCACGCGGATGTCGACTTCGCCGTCGAGGATCACGTACAGGCAATCGCCGGGCTCGCCTTCCGTGAAGATCACGGTGCCGGCATCGACGGCGTAGGCGCGATCGTCGTTGCGGAACATCGCCGCGAAGTCGATGTGGACGTCCAGACTCATCGCTGATCCTCTCGAAGCTTCAGGTCTTGCGCACGATCCCGATCTCCGCCGCGTCGGCGCGACGCATGTCGGGTTGGGTGAACAGCGTACGATCGGCGAGGTAGGCGTTCATCATTTCGATCGTGTCCGCGCCCCAGAAGAGCTCGCCGTCGACGGCGAAGGTCGGCACGCCCCACACGCCGGCCGCGGCGGCGGATTCGGTCGCCGCGCGCAGGCTGCTCTTCACTGCCGGATCTTCGAGCAGCGGCGTGTCGGCCGGCACGCCCAGCCGCGCGCACAGCGCCGGCCACTCGGCGTTCGGATCGCGTCCCTCGGCCCACACGAAATCGAAGGCCGCCTCGACCGCCGCGCGCGGCGCGCCGAGTCCCGTCAGCAGTCGCAGCAGCTTCAGGGGATGGAACGGATGCAGCGGCGGCATCGCGAACGGAATGCCCAGCGTGCGCGCCGTCCACGCGCACTGGCGATAGGTGTGACGCCGCTTCGCCGGCAGCTCTGCCGGCCCCTTCGTGCCCCAGTGCTCGAGCAGGCCGGCGAACAGCACCGGCCGGTACTCGATGAGCAGCGGCTGCGCGATCTTTCCGAACTGCTTCAGGTGCAGATAGGCAAACGGCGAGATGACGTCGAAATACCAGAGGGCCGTGCGCATGATCGATTTCCGCGAGGGACTTGCCGCAGTCTAAACCGTCGCGCCCGGCCACGAAGTGTTCTGCCGCGGTTCGCGTAGCCCGGGTGCAGCGTAGCGGAACCCGGGATCTTCATCGCAGGCAAGCGCCGAATCCCGGGTTGCGCGCTGCGCGCTCCACCCGGGCTACGAAGATTCCGGGCCTACGCAGCCCAGGCCAAGGCCGGCCGCGGGATCGGTCGCGTGCGTTCGAAGGCGCGCGCCGCGCGCAGCACCAGGGCGTCGCCGAACATCGGCCCGACGATCTGCAGACCGATCGGCAGGCCGTCCTGCGTGAGCCCGCAGGGGATCGTGCAGGCCGGCTGCTGCGTGAGGTTGAACGGATAGCTGAACGGCGTCCACGCGAGCATCGACTCGGGATTCATCGTCACGCTGCCGGGCGGCCGCGCTTCGAAGGCCGGCACCGCGAGCGTCGGCGTCAGCAGCAGATCCCAGTCCTGCATGAACTGCCGCATCTGCGAGCCGAGCAGGCCGCGGCGCAGGTGCAGGCGCTGCACGTCCAGCGCCGTGAGCCGGCTGCCGAGCTCGGCCTGGGTGCGGAAATCGGGATCGCTCACGGCCTGCTGCGCGTCGGACAAGGTGTTCCACAGCGTCCAGCTGCCGATGAACCACAGGCCCGTCGTGATCTCCAGCGGATCCTCGAAGCCGGGATCGACGGCCTCGATCCGCGCACCGAGCTCTTCGAAGCGCGCGACGGCCGCGGCGCAGGCGGCGGCGACTTCGGCATCGACGCGGGCATAGCCCAGCGTCGGCGACCACGCGATGCGCAGGCCGCGCACGCCGTCCTCGAGCGTCGCGGTGTAGTCCGAGTCGTCGGACGGCAGCGCGGTCCAGTCGCGCGCGTCGGGTCGCTTCATCACGTTCATCATCAGCGCGGCGTCGCGCACGCTCATCGTGTGCGGCCCGAGATGCGCGACGCTGCCGAAAGGCGACAGCGGCCAGGCCGGCACGCGGCCGAAGCTCGGCTTGAGCCCGAAGTTGCCGCAGAAGCCGGCCGGGATGCGCACGCTGCCGGCGCCGTCGGTGCCGACGGACAGCGGCCCCATGCCGGCGGCGACCGCGGCGGCCGTGCCGCCCGAGGAACCGCCGCAGGTGCGCGCGGGATCCCACGGATTGCGCGAGATGCCCGTCAGCGGCGAATTCGTCTCGCCCTTGCAGCCGAACTCCGGCGTCGTGGTCTTGCCGATCAGCACCGCGCCGGCTTCGCGCAGCCGCGCCGTCACGGGCGCATCGACGTCCCAGGCCTGGTTCGGGTCGACCGTGCGGCTGCCGCGCAGGGTCGGCCAGCCGCGAGTCAGGATCAGGTCCTTGATCGAGGTCGGCACGCCGTCGAGCGCGCCGCAGGGCGCCCCGCGCTGCCAGCGCACCTCGCTGGCCCGCGCGGCGGCGAGCGCCGCCTCGGCGTCGACCAGGCAATAAGCGTTCAGCGTCGGGTTCAGGCGCTCGATGCGCGCGAGCACGGCCGCGGTCGCCTCGACCGGCGATGCGGTGCGGGCGCGGTAGTGCGCGAGCAGCTCGGTGGCGCTCAGATCGGCGAGGGTCGGGGTCGTCATGCGCGCCTCCTCAGTCAGTGATTACTTCGCCCCTGGGGATTGAAACGGCGGGCTGTCGCGAGCCCAGCAGCCGCCGGCTCCAGGGCAGCGTACAGGCCAGCAGCAGCGCGGCGACGAAGGCGGCGGCGGTGACGACGGCGAACAGCGTCGCGAGCCCGAAGCTGTCGTAGAGGCTCGCGACCCGGCCGCCCAGGTAGTTGCCGACCGCGGTGGCGAGGAACCACACGCCCATCGTGAGGCTCGCGATCCGGGCCGGCGCGAGCCGGCTCATCGCCGACAGCCCGACCGGGCTCAGGCACAGCTCGCCGAGGGTGTGGAGCACGTAAGTCGCTACCAACCAGCCCGGGGATACCTTGACGCCGTCGGCCGCGAGCCGGGCGGCGACGATCAGCACGCCGAAGCCGGCGGCGACCAGCACCAGCCCTAGCACGAACTTCGAGACCGGATCCGGGTTGCGCGGACCGAGCCGCATCCACAGCACGGCGAACACCGGTGCGAGGACAATGATCAGCAGCGGGTTGATCGAATGGAACCAGGTCGCCGGAAACTCCCAGCCGAGGACGACGCGATCGGTCGCGCGCTCGGCGAAGAGGTTCAGCGTCGATCCGCCCTGCTCGAACAGCGACCAGAACACGGCCGCGCCGACGAACAGCAGCAGCACCATCACCAGCCGCTGGCGCTCCTCCGTCGTCCACTGCGCGCCGCGGAACATCGCGACGAAGAAGGTGGCCGTGACGGCGAGCAGCACGCTGGCGAAGGCGTCGCTCAGGGCCGCGACCGTGAGCCGTCCCGTCGCGAGTGCGAACGCGAGGACGAACAGCACGGCGCCGCTCAGCGTGAGTCCCCACTTCAGCTTCGCGTGAGCGGACGCGTCGGCGGGCTGCCCCGGCGCGAGCCCGACCGCGCCCAGCCGGGCGCCGCCGCGGGCGTACTGCACCAGGCCCAGCGCCATGCCGAGGGCGGCGGCGCCGAAACCGAGGTGCCAGGCCTCGCCCGGTGCGAGCCCCAGCCGCGCGAGCAGCGCCCGGCTCTCGGCCGACAGCGCGAGCCAGCCGCAGGCGAGCGGCGCGAGGAAGGCGCCGAGGTTGATGCCCATGTAGTAGATCGAATAGCCCGCGTCGCGGCGCGCGTCGTCGTCGACGTAGAGCTGGCCCACCATGGTGCTGACGGTCGGCTTCAGCAGCCCCGTGCCGAGCACGATCAGCGCGAGCCCGGCGAAGAAGGTTCGCTCGGTCGGCACAGCGAGGCAGCAGTGGCCGGCGAAGATCAGCCAGCCGCCCCACCAGGTCGCGCGGCGCGATCCCAGATAGCGATCGGCGAGCCAGCCGCCCGGCAGGCAGGCGAGGTAGACGGCGCCGGCGTACATGCCGTAGACGGCGCCCGCGCGTGCGGTGTCCCAGCCCAATCCGCCGGCCGCGAGCGGCGCGGTCATGTAGAGGATCAGCAGCCCGCGCATGCCGTAGTAGCTGAAGCGCTCCCACAGCTCGGTGAAGAACAGCGTGCCCAGGCCGGCGGGATGGCCGAAGAAGCCGCGTGCGCTCATGCCGCTTTCGGCCCTCGTCTCGCGCGCTTCGTCACGCATGCGTCCCTCCCGCCGCTGGGCGGCGCCATTGCACTCTAGCAGCGCGGCCGCTCACGCGTTC
>JBFWSI010000167.1:0-7693 GCA_050248455.1 Gammaproteobacteria bacterium
TCGAGACCGGCGATGCGCGGTCGCACGTAGCCGAGGCCGCCGCGCAGCGCGAGGCCGTCGAAGGGGCGCCACTTCAGGTCGAGCTCGCCGCCGCGGCGGCGCGTGCGGCGATCGAGATTGCGGTTCAGGGCCTGGCCGGCCGCGTCCTGCGCGAAAACGATCTCGTCGTCCACGTCGAGCGCGAACACCGCCGCAGCGAGCTCGAGGCGCGATGACGAGAACCTGATCCCGGCATCGAGCCCGCGGCCGCGCTGCGCGCGCAGCGCGTCGCTCGCGAACAGGCGCTCGTCGACGTTCGGGTTGCGGAAGCTCTGATGCGCGCTGACATAGACGCTGAGCGCGGGCAGCGGCGCCCAGCTGGCGCCGATCGACCAGGCTTCGTCACGCGAGCGATCGCGTTCCGCGGCGTCGAGCGCGAAGGCGCTCGTGCAGTCGCGCTCGACCGGCAGTTCCAGCGGCAAGGGCAGGGGGCCGAAGGGCGTGTCGATGATCACGGTCTGCGTGACGAGCTCGATCCGGCACCGGCGCTGCAACGTGCGATCCGTCTGCGCCGAGCGGTAGCGGTGGGTGCGGTAGCCGAGGCTCAGATCGAGCTCGGGCCAGGGCTCGAGCGTGATTTCGCCGTAGTAGCCGCGCTCGTCGATGCGGCCGCGCCGGCGCTTGCTGCTGCCCGGCACCTGCGTGCCGTTCTCCTGCCGCAGATAGACGGCGTCGCTGAAGTCGGCGCCGAGCACCAGCGCGTGCGTGCGTGTGCCCTGCGGCAGCAGGTATTCGTACTTGACGCCGACGCCGCGGCTCTCGGTGTCGATGCGGTTGATCTGGTCCCGGGGCTCGCCGCTCGGGTTGAAGCCGATGAAGTAGGGATTCGCGCGGTCGCGATAGTTCGCGCGCAGCTCGAGCCGGCCGTAGCGCTCGTGGTCCAGCGCCGCGGTCACGGCGTGGCGCTCCTCGACGGTCTCACCGCGATCGTAGGGCCGCTGCGTCTGGCGTCGCGCAAAGGAAGAACGCTCGAAGTCGGCAAGGCTCAGCGGGCCGGGCAACCCGTAGCTGTCCTCGTGGCGGGAAGAGCGCAGCGTGAGCTCCAACAGATCGCCGGCGCGCAGGCCTAGCCGCACGGCGCCGTCCTGCTTGTCGATGAACTCGTTGTGACGATGGCCGTCGCTGTCGAAGTCGCTGAGATCGATCCCGAGCTCCACGGGACCCCAGCTCGCGGCGGCATGCCCGCGCAGATCGTCGGTGTCGAAGGCGCCGCGGCGGATCTGAAGCGCCACTTCGCGCGTGTCGCGCGCCGCCTTGCGCGTGAGGATGTTGATCACGCCGCCGACCGCGCCGTTGCCGTAGCGCACGCCGTTGCCGCCGCGGAGCACCTCGACGCGCACGACCTGCGACAGCGGCAGCGACGAGAAGTCGGCGCCGGCGAGGTCGTCGGTGTTCAGGCGCACGCCGTCGACCATCACCAGCACGTTGCTGACGGCGGTGGCGCCCATGCCGCGCACGTCGATGGTCGCGAACTTGTCCGAGCCGAAGAAGCTCTGCAGATTGAGATTGGCCTCCTGCCGCAGGAGGTCGACGACGCTCGAGGCGGTCGAGGCGCGGATCTCGCGCTCGGTGATCACCGCGACGCTCTGCGCGTGCCGCCACAGCGGATATTCGCGCGTGCCGCTGACGACGACCTCGTCGAGCTCGCTGGCCTGCCCGGGATCGCCGGCGACAGCACCGGTTGCCAGGCCGGAGCCGAGCAACAGCACAGCCGCGACGCGCGGCGCGGCCGCGCCGGCCCGTGGGCGACGACGATTTCGTCGCGTCATGCCGACACCACGCGAGCCGCTAGCGGCGGACGCGAGGTGGCAGCACGAACACGGAAATGGATGATCCGGTGTCTAGCGACAGCAGTCGACTGGACATTAGCCTCCCTCCGAGACGCACTTGGGCAGGCCGGTTCCGGACTCTCCTGCGACGCGCGAGCGCGCCGGGATCACCGTTGCGGGGGCAGTGTTGGCATTGCGGCCGGGGCCGCGCACCAGACTTCCCGTTTAATCCTCACCTGGCGACGAAGCCTTGGATGAGGAACCTGCGTGGGACACCGCTTGCCGGTGTCTGCGCGGACGATACTGCATGGCGCGGCCGCGCAGCAAGCGGCTGGACGCAAGGCGAGCCGTGCACCGTTGCGACGAAGCTCGCCTGTTAAGCTGTAGCGATGGATCGCTTCGATCGCATCTTCCTGCTGCACAAGGAGTTGGTTCGCGCACGCGTGCCGGTCTCCTGCGCGCGGCTGGAGGAGGCGCTCGAATGCGCGCGCGCGACGGTGATTCGCACGATCGCCGACATGCGCGACCACCTCGGCGCGCCGATCGTCTACGACCGCCCGCGCAACGGCTATCTCTATGCGACGGGCGAAGGCGGCGGGCGCTACGAGCTGCCCGGCCTGTGGTTCAACGCCGAGGAAACCTTCGCGCTGCTCGCCTGCCATCAGCTGCTGCGCTCGCTGCAGCCGGGACTGCTCGACAGCGAAATCGATCCGCTGCGCCAGCGGCTCGAGCAACTGCTCGCGACGCGCCAGGGCGGCAAGGGACAGCTCGCGAGGCGTGTGCGCATCCTCGGCATGGCGCGACGCGTGCCGGCGGCCGAGGTCTTCGGCCCGGTGAGCTCGGCGCTGACGCTGCGGCGACAGCTCGCCTTCGACTACGACGGACGCGGCAGCGGCAGCCGCACGGCACGCACCGTGTCGCCGCAGCGCCTCGTCCACTACCGTGACAACTGGTATCTGGACGCCTGGGATCACGGCGCCGAAGGCTTGCGCACCTTTGCCGTCGAGCGCATGCACGATGCGCGGGCGCTCGCGACGAAGGCGCAGGAAGTGCCCGATGCCACGCTCGACGCCGAGCTCGCCGGCGGCTACGGCATCTTCGCCGGCGCGCCGAGCGCCACTGCGGTGCTGCGTTTCTCGGCGCATCGTGCGCGCTGGGTCGCGGATGAAACCTGGCACCCGGCGCAAACTGCGCGCTGGCTGGCGGACGGCCGCTACGAGCTGTCGATGCCCTACAGCGATCCGCGCGAGCTCGTGATGGACGTACTGCGCTTCGGGCCCGACTGTGAGGTCGCGGCGCCGCCGGACCTGCGCGCCCTGGTGCGGAACCGGCTGCGCGAGGCGCTGTCGATCTATGGGCCCGCCGCCGGCGGCGAGACTTCGGAGGACCAGCCATGAATGCAACCACGTCCTTGTTCGCAGTGCTCGCAATCGCCGTCGCGGGATGCGCCGCGCCGCGCGATGAGAACGGCGGCCCGGTCAGCCGCCTCGAAGGCAACTACAAGGCCGGCGCGCACAACTACACGATCGACGGTCGCCCGACGATCTGCGACACGGCCGGTTCGCCCGGGCGCTCGGTGACGCGCTGCTATTGAGTCGTCGCCGGCTCACGGATTGAGCCACCGCCGCGTCGATACTGCGCGCACCCCCGCAACATCACTCGGAGGTCGAGGGTCCGCCCGGCCGGGCACGCCATCCCGCGAGCCGGTGTTCTCTTCTGTCCGGCCGGGCGGCGCCAGCGCCGTGGGCGCACACGAATTCGTAGCCCGGGTGCGGCGTAGCGAAACCCGGGATCTCGATTCGGCCGAAGCGCGCCCGATCCGGCTCGCGCGCTGCGCGCTCCACCCGGGCTGCGGCGACCGCGATGTCCCTTTCACGCCAATCCACGGTTCCGGAGGATCGTCGGCGTCAGTCTCACCATGACGACGCTCATTCTCGGCGGCTGTCGATCCCGGCGTCGCCGTAGAAACTCAGCGCCGCCGTCTCGCGATCCGCGGGATAGAAGGCTTCGATGTGCAGATCCTGCAGGGTCACGTCGAGCGGCGCGGACAGGGTCGTCACGGTGCTGAACATGCGCGCGTTGCGCGGCGCGCCGAGGTTCGTGAGCTCGCAGGGAATGACGAGCCGACCGGTGTCGCTGGGCAGCGGATTCGACCAGTGCGCGGGAACGCCGGGATAGGCGAGCAGATCCGCGATCAGCGCGTGCATCGCATGGTCGCGGCTCCACAGCGCCCCCCGCTGCACCTGCTCGAGCATCGCCTGCGCGACTTCCTCCCAGTTCGCGAGGTAGCGGCGCAGGCCCTGTGGGTCGAACACGAGGCGCAGCACGTTGAGGCGCGGCTCCGGCAGCACCGTGTAGGGCTCCAGGTCTGCGGCGCGTGGACCGATCGTGTAACGCAGGAAGCCGACATAGGCCGCGTTGGCCATGACCAGGTTCCAGTAGCGATCGCAGGCGAAGGCGCTGTACGGCTCGTGCGCTTTCAGGATCAGCTCGAGCGCGAGGCGCACCTCGCGCATGCGCTCGTCGTCCAGCGGCGTCTCGCCATAGATCGGCGCGTAGCCGGCGGCGAGCAGCATCGCATTGCGTTCGCGCAGCGGCAGATCCAGCGCGCGGGCGAGCGTCAGCACCATCTCCCTGCTCGGCAGCGTGCGGCCGGTCTCGAGGAAGCTGAGGTGGCGCGCGGACACGTCGGCCTCCAACGCCAGATCGAGCTGCGTGAGGTGACGGCGCTCGCGCCAGCCGCGCAGCAGCGGGCCGTAGCCCTCTTCGCGCAGGGTCGTGCGCCGCTCGCTCACGCGCCCTTCACGTAGCCGAGCGCTTCGACGATGCGGCCGTTGCGCACGCGCATCAGGTTGACGCCGCGCACCGAGCTCGCTTCGTCGTCGCCCCAGCGATAGCGCCAGCGGACGATCGCGCGCTCGCCATAGGCCTCGATGTCCTCCGGCTCGAAGCAGCCGTCGCGGCTGGCGGCCAGCCCGCTCCACAGCGCGAGGCAGGCGTCGTGGCCGACGAGCCGTTCGCCGTTCGGCGCCGGCACGGTGTTCTCGATCACGCAGTCCTCGGCGATCAGCGGCGCGAGCAGCTCGGGACGGCGCTGGACGAAGGCGGCGTTGAAGCATTGCATCAGGGCCAGCGTGGCGGCGGACGCGTCGTAATCATTCATGATGAGGCTGCCTCCCGGGGGGCCTGCAGCCGGTCGAGCTGCGAAGCGAGGGTAGAAAGCGCCAAGTCCTGCCGCAACTACGCGGGACGTAAGGCGACGACGGCGTCGGCAGCGCGCCGCCCCGGCGCCGATGCTCGACCGTCGCGCGGCACCGCCTGCGCCTGACGGCCGAACGCGGCGCCGCGCGGCATCCTGTGCGCATGCAGTTCCATTACACGCCCCCGACCGAACCCGTCCCGCCACCGCGGCCGCCGGAAGAGCTGCCGCCGGCCCATGAGCCGCTGAACGTGCCCGAGCCGGAAGATCCGGCCGAAGCGCCGGTGATCGATCCGATCCCGCCCGCGCCGCCGACCGAGATGCCCGAGAGGCGCACGAACTGAGCCACCACCCCGTTTAGCCTCGTCTCGCGACACCAACCATCATTTCCGATACGAGGTGAAGAATGGACATCCGGATTGCAGCGAAGCTGGTCGACACCCTGCGTTACCGTCTCTACGCCCAGGCCACGATGCCGACCGAGGGCGAAGTCCAGGTCGAGGTCGTGCCCGTCGTCGGTGGTCGCGAGGGCAGTCTCGCTCCCCGACGCGTCGCGACCGTCGAGCAGCCGCCGGCGACGCTGATCGCGCCGGCAATGTTGAAACCCGCGGAGCTGTCGGCGGCGATCCGCGCGCTGCGCGAGCGCACCCGGCGTGAGGTACAGTCGCAGCTCGAGCACTTCTGCCGCAGCACGGGCCGCGACTGGCAGATCGGTCGGCTGCACTACGGCGAGCTGCTGCCCCAGTCGAACGTGGAGGTGGAATCGAGCAGGTGGCGGACGCGCCTGACCCTGGTGACCGAGGTCGAGCTCCGCGCCTGCGCGCCGGTTCTGCATTGAGGCTGAGCGCAATTCATCCCTTCGGCACCGTGCCTCAGCCCGACTGCAACAGGAGATAGAGCACGCAGGCCAGCACGCCGGCCAGCGCCGAGCACCACAAGCTCAGGCGATCGAGTCGTGCCGTCGGCACGACGAGCTCCGGGAAGCGATCCAGATGCAGCGCGACGAGATCGCTTGCTTCCTGCTGGTCGAGGTCGCTGGCCTGGCGCACCAGTGCGACGGCGAGCCGGCGATTGCCCGCGAGCAGCGCCGAGCGTGCCGCGGGCGGCAGGGCGGGCAAAGCGGAATCCGACATCGCTACACTCCTCGTTGGCGCGCCAACGTGACTTCCCGTGCTGCATCGGCCGGGGCGGGCCGCGCCTTGACTCCATCCGGACGAGGAGCGCATGCCCAGGCTGCCCGACGAAAACCCCCTGCCGCCGCTGAACGCGAGCGAGTTCGACGATCTGCAGGCGCTGCTCGACGCCGGCGCGATGCACGGCTACATGAGCGTCGAGACCCTCGATGGCTATTTCGCGGCGCTCGTCTGCGCGCCGGCGCAGGCATCGACGAGCCTGCGCTTCGGGCCCGTGTTCGGCGTCGAGGTGCTGGCCGAGGCCGGGCTCGCCGACGCCGCGGCCGTCGAGACGCTGCTGTGGCGACATTGGCGCACATTGGTCGCGACGCTGGAGACCGCGCTCGAAGATCCGTCCGTGCAATACCAACCGCTGCTGTTCGAGGACGCGCGCGGCGCGGTCGCGGGCAACGACTGGGCGCGCGGCTTCCTGCGCGGCGCGGCTGACGATCCGGCCGCGTGGCGCAGCTTCGAAGCGATGCTTCCCGGTGCGCTGGACGCCGTGCGCCGCCTCGCCGGCGAGCCGGCCCAGGGGCCGCGCTACGCGGCGGAAGCGCGCGCGGCGCTGCTCACGTCCATCGCCGCGATGCTGGTGAACGCCTATCGTCATTTCGAAGCCGAGCGCGGCTGAAGCGGCGCTGCGCTGTCGGCGAGCGCGCGGATCCGGCTACGATGCTTGCGTCACCTTCCGAACGGCGAGGACCTCGCATGCGACTCGGCCTGATGCTCGGCTACTCGGGCGCCCGCTACACACTGCCGCTGGACCTCGTGCTCGAGGCCGAACGGCTCGGTTATCACTCGGCGTGGACCGCGGAAGCCTGGGGTTCCGATGCGGTGACGCCCGTCGCGTGGCTGCTCGCGCGCACCACGCGCCTGAAGGCCGGCACCGCGATCATGCAGCTCGCCGGCCGCACGCCCGCCTGCGCGGCGATGACGGCGATGACCCTGGATCAGCTGTCCGGCGGCCGCTTCCTGTGCGGGCTGGGCCCGTCCGGCCCGCAGGTCGTCGAGGGCTGGCACGGTGAGCGCTACGGCAAGCCGCTGACGCGGCTGCGCGAGTACATCGAGATCGTGCGCAAGATCCTCGCCCGCGAAGCGCCGCTGACCTACGAAGGCGAGCATTACCAGATCCCGTATCGCGGTCCCGGCGCGTCCGGGCTCGGCAAGCCGCTGAAGAGCATCCTGCACGGCAATCCGCAGATCCCGATCTACACCGCCGGCATCTCGCCGAACGGCCTCACCGTGGCCGGCGAGATCGCGGACGGCGTGATCCCGGTATGGATGAACCCGGAAAACGCGGACATGCTGCGCGTGCCGATCGTAGAGGGCTTTCGCCGCGGCGGTCGGCATGCCGACTTCACGAGCTTCGATCTCGCGCCCTTCGTGCGCGTCGTTCTCGGCGAGGATCTCGAGGCCTGTCGCCGCCAGCTCAAGGAAGGCTTCGCGCTCTACATCGGCGGCATGGGCGCGCGCGGCAAGAACTTCTACAACGACTACGCCTGTCGTCTCGGCTA
>JBFWSI010000168.1:0-7687 GCA_050248455.1 Gammaproteobacteria bacterium
GGGCTCGACGGGCTGCTGCGCGCACGCGGCACCGATCTGTCCGGCATCCTCAACGGCATCGACGAGGAGATCTGGGATCCGGCCAGCGATCCGCTGCTCGCGGCGAACTACACCGCACGCACGCTGGAGCGGCGACGCACGAACCGTCGCGCGCTGCAGGTGCATTTCGGCCTGCCGCCGGACGAGGACGCTTTTCTCCTCGGCGTCGTCACCCGCCTCACCGATCAGAAGGGCGTCGACCTCATCCTCGACGCACTGGAGCAGGCGCCCGCGAACTGGCAGTGCGCGCTCGTCGGCAGCGGCGATCCGGGTTTCGAGCGCGGCGTGCGCGCGCTGGCCGCCGCGCGGCCGGATCGGATCGCCTGTCACATCGGCTACGACGCGGCGCTGTCACATCGCGTGTTCGGGGCGATCGACGCCTTCCTGATGCCGTCGCGCTTCGAGCCCTGCGGACTCTCGCAGCTCTACAGCCAGCGCTACGGCGCGGTGCCGATCGTCAGGCGCACCGGCGGGCTCGCCGACAGCGTGCGCGATCTCGCCGAGCAGGCGCCGACCGGCGTCGTGTTCGACGCGCCGACGACGCAAGCCTTCGGCGCTGCGCTCCGACGTGCCGCGGCGCTGTTCGAAGACACGCGCCGCTGGCGCGCGGTGATGCGCAACGGCATGGCCGCCGATCATTCCTGGGCGCACAGCGCGCGCGACTATCTCGCACTCTATCGGGCGCTCGTCCCGGCCGGAGGACAACGATGATGCTGCCGACACTGGCGGAAATGGAGGCCGCGGCGCACGCGATCGCGCCGCACTGTCCACCGACGCCACAGTACGCATGGCCGCTGCTCGCCGCGCGGGCTGGCTGCGAAGTCTGGGTCAAGCACGAGAACCACACGCCGATCGGCGCGTTCAAGCTGCGCGGCGGCCTGTGGTATCTCGACACGCTGAAACGCAGCGGCCGCCATCCGGCCGGCCTCGTCAGCGCGACGCGCGGCAATCACGGACAGAGCCTCGCGCTGGCCGGGCGCCTCTACGGGGTGCCGGTGACGATCGTCGTCCCCCACGGCAACAGCCGCGAGAAGAACGCCGCGATGCGCGCCTTCGGCGCCGAGCTCGTCGAGACCGGCGAGGATTTCGAGGCGGCGCGCGAGGCCGCTGCGGCGCTCGCCGTCGAGCGCGGCCTCGAGATGGTGCCGCCCTTCCACGGCGATCTCGTCTGCGGGGTCGCAACCTACGCGCTCGAGTTCTTTCGCCATGCGCCGCCGCTGGCGGCGGTCTACGTCGCGATCGGCATGGGCTCGGGCTGCTGCGGGCTCGTCGCCGCGCGCGACGCGCTGGGGCTCGCGACCGAGATCGTCGGCGTCGTCGCGGACGCGGCGCCCGCCTACGCGCTGTCTTTCGCCGCGGGCCGGGTGGTGACGACCGACAGCGCGAACACGCTGGCCGACGGCGTCGCCTGCCGCGTGCCCTCGGCGGACGCGCTCGCGATCATGGCGCGCGGCGTCGCGCGCGTCGTGCGCGTCGGCGAGGACGACATCGCGGCCGCGATGCGCGCCTACTACACCGACACGCACAATCTCGCCGAAGGCGCCGGCGCGATCGCGCTGGCGGCGCTGCTGAGCGCGCAGGAACGTGAAGCGCAGCGCGGGCGCCGGGTCGGCGTCGTGCTCTCCGGCGGCAACGTCGATGCGGGGGTCTTCGCGCGCGTGCTCGCCTGAGCTGCCGCTGCGCGCTACTCGGACTTGTCGGGCGCCGCGATCTCGGCCTCGTACTTCGCCTTGGCTTCGCGTTTCTTCTCGCGCAGCTCCTTGTCGATTTCCTGCGTGCAGTAGCTGCGGCCGCCTATGCCCGAGCCGCGGCACTGCGCCTTGCGCGCGTCGGCCTGGTTCTCGAGCATTTCGATCTTCGCCTCGTAGCGATCCTTCGGGCTGTTCGCGTAGATCACGCGGTCGCCCTCGTCGTCGTCGGCAAACGCGAAAGCGGGCGGCGCTGCGAGCAGCAGCGCGAGCACGACGAAGGGCAGGGACACGAGAATCGGGCGCATGGCGTACTCCGTGAAGGACCGGGACGACGTCGAAAGCGTGGCGGCGGCGGTTCGCCAGCGGCGGCGGCGCTGCGTTACGCTGTCGTTCAGTTCGTTGCGGCGAGCATTCTGCGCGGAGGTCCATCGATGTCAATCCGGAAATCCATCGCCTGTGCCTGCGTGCTGGCCGTGCTGGGGGCCGCCGTCGCGCAGGCTGACACCTGGCGCTGGAAGGACGAGGCGGGCCAGGTGCATTTCGGCGACACGCCGCCACCGGGGGTGGCCGCCGAGCGCGTGCAGGTACAGTCGAGACCTTCCGCGCTGACGGACGAGGCGCGTGCGCAGCGTCAGCAGGAGCTGCGTGAGCGCGAGGCCGCGCGCGAGGAGGCGGATGCACGCGAGGAACGCCGCGCCGCGCGTGCCGAGGAGCGGGCGGCCGGCGAGGCGGCGATGAACCGCGGGCGCTGCGATCGCGCGCGCTGGGCGCTGGCGGCGCTGGACAGCGGCCGGCCCGTCTATCGCGATGCCAGCGGCGCCTACCGCGTGAAGCGCCCGCCGAATCAGCAGGACGTCTACACCGGTCCGCGGCAGTATCTCGACGAGGCGGAGCGCGAGGCCGAGATCGCGCACTACCGGGAAGAGATGAACACCTACTGCGCCGACTTCCCCGAGCTGCGGGACCCGGCACTCGCCGACGAGGAGCTGCGTCACGCCGAGGCTTGCGAAGCCGCCGCGATCGAGCTCGAGCAGCTGCTGCAGGACGAAGCGCGCGCGACCGAAGAAGAGATCGCGCATCGCCGTCGCTTCCTCGACGAGGAATGCCGGTGAAGATCGCGCGCAGACCGCGGCGCGTCGACTGAAACAGGCGCGCCGCCCGCCGGCTGGAGCCGGGAGGCCTGCGTTATCCTGCGCCGATGAACGCCACTGCCCTCGATCGCGACGCCATCGCACGCGCCGTCGCCGCGCTGCGCGACGGCCTGCTCGTCGCCTTTCCGACCGAAACCGTCTACGGCCTGGGCGCCAATGCGCGCGACCCTGCGGCGGTCGCGCGGCTCTATGCGGCGAAGGGGCGCCCGGCCGATCATCCCGTGATCGTCCACGTCGCGAACGCCGCCGCGCTCGCGCAGTGGGCGCGCGAGATCCCGCCCGCCGCGCATGCGCTCGCCGCACGCTTCTGGCCCGGGCCGCTGACCCTGGTGCTCAAACGCGCGCCAGGTGTCCGCGATGCGATCACGGGCGGCCAGGACACCGTCGCCGTGCGCTGTCCCGATCACCCGCTCGCGCACGCGCTGCTCGAGGCCGCGCAGGCCGCCGGCATCGACGGCATCGTCGCCCCGTCCGCGAACCGCTTCGGCCGGATCAGCCCGACCACCGCCGCGCACGTCGTCGCCGAGCTCGGCGCGGCCGTCGCCGTCGTGCTCGACGGCGGGCCCTGCCGCGTCGGCATCGAGTCGACGATCGTCGATCTCAGCGGCGGGCAGCCGCGCATCCTGCGGCCGGGCATGATCGCCGCCGAGGACATCGAGGCCTGCATCGGCGCGCTCGCCGAGGGCAAGGCCGCCGCTGCGCCGCGCGTGTCCGGCGCGCTGCCCAGCCACTATGCGCCGCGCACGCCGCTCGAGCTCGTCGCGGCCGAGGACTGCGTCGCACGCGTCGCGGCCCTGACGGCGCAGGGCGAGATCCTGGGCCTGTTCGCGCCGGCCGCCGTCGTCGACGCCTGCGCCCTGCCCGCACGCGCGCTCGTCGCGCCGCCCGAGGCCGGGGCCTATGCGCGCTGCCTCTATGCGAATTTGCGTGCGCTCGACGACTCGGGCTGCACGCGCATCCTCGTCGCCACGCCGCCGGACACCGCGACCTGGCGCGGCATCCGCGATCGCCTCGCGCGCGCGGCGCACTGAGCGCCGGCGCCGCGAGCTTCAGCCGCCGCCGCGATCCGCCGGCCGCACCCCTACCACATGGCCTTCGCTGCGCGCGACGTAGGCGGCGGCTGCGAGATCGCCGCTGACGTTCAAGGTCGTGCGACACATGTCGAGGATGCGATCGACGCCGAGCACGACGGCGATCAGCGCGGGGTCGACGCCGATCGACACCAGGATGCCGATGACGAAGGGGATCGAGCCGGCCGGCACGCCGGCGGTGCCGATGCCGCCGAGAATCGCGAGATAGACGACCATCAGCTGCTGCGCGAGCGTGAGCTCGATGCCGGCGAGCTGGGCGAGGAAGAGCACCGTGATGCCTTCGTACAGCGCGGTGCCGTTCTGGTTGGCCGTCGCGCCGACGGTCAGCACGAAGCTGTTGATCTCGCGCGGGATGCCGAGCTCCTCCTCGCCGATGCGCAGCGAGGTCGGCAGCGTCGCGCTCGAGGACGAGGTCGAGAACGCGGTCAGCATCGCGGTGCGGATCGCGCGGAAGAACGCGACGGGCCGGATGCGCGCGAACCACCAGACGATCGCCGAGTACACGCCGAACAGATGCAGGCCGAGGCCGAGCAGCACCGCGCCGACGAACCAGCCGAGCGAGACCAGCAGGCCGACGCCGAACATCTGCACGTTGTTGAACACCAGGCAGAACACCGCGAGCGGCGCGAGCTTCATCACGAGCTCGATCAGCGCCGCGACGATTTCGCTCAGGCCCTCGAGCGCGGCGATGAACGGGGCGCTGCGCGCGCGCGGCAGCAGCGTCGCGCCGAGGCCGATGGCGAGCGCGAAGGCCATCAGGTGCAGCATGTTCGGATTCGGCGTCGCGAGCGAGGCGATGGGGTTGCGCGGGATCAGGGAGTCGACGATCTGTGCGAGCGGGGCGGCGGCTGCCGGCGGCGCGGCGCTCGCGACCTGGCTCGCCGCGGCTTCGCCGTAGACTTCGCGCAGCGAGGCCGCGATGTCCGCGTCGATCCGGCGGCCGGGCTCGAACACGTTCGCGAGCGCGATGCCGATCACGACCGAGATCGCGGACATTGCGATCGAGAACACGAAAGCCTTGGCGCCGACGCGGCCGAGCCGCCTGAGATCGCCGATGCCGGCGACGCCGACGACGAGCGAGGCGAACACGAGCGGCACCACGAGCATCAGCAGCAGGTTCAGGAACAACTGCCCGACCGGCGCGGCCAGCTGCGCGGCGAACCAGCGCGCGGGCCCCTGCAGCGCGTTGACCTCGTGCGCGAAGGCGCCGAGCAGCGCGCCCAGCGCGAGGCCGATCAGGATGCGGGTATGCAAGGCCATGGCCGCGGCATTGTGGCGTATTTCGGGGGAGGCGTCGTCGTGTGCCGGTGGGGTGTATCGCGCTTCGCGCGCCACGGAGAACACGGAGGGAAGAGGGGATTGTTTGGAGGCTGCGCAGTGCCGGCGCCGATGGCCGTGATCGAGCCATCGAGGCGCAGGCCCAGTCAATCTCTTCTCCGTGTTCTCCGTGGCGCGCGCAGCGCAATCTTCGAACGAGGACCCAGGCTCAGACCGCCGCCAGCGGCCGGCCGCGCGTGCCCTTCAGCTTGCGCACGAGATCGCGGCCGATCGTGCGATCGAGGCCGGCGCGGATTTCGGGATGGCGCGAGAGCAGCGCGACCAGCTGGTGCTGATCGACGCGGAAGACGCGGCAGATCGCGAGCGTCGTCACCGTCGCCGATGCCGGCGCATTCGTCAGCAGGCTCATCTCGCCGACGAAGGAGCCGTTCTGCAGGATCGACACGACGTGCCCGCGGACCTCGACTTCGGCGAGCCCGTCGGCGATCACGTAGAAGGTCTCGACCGTCGCGCCTTCACGCGTCAGCACCGTGCCGCGCGGCAGCTCGACCCATTCGCCGATGCGCAGCAGCCGGCCGAAGTTCACCGCGTCGAGATCGGCGAAGAGGCCGCGCTTCAGGAGCGCTTCGTCGGCCGACAGCCGGCGCTGCCGCCGCTGATGCAGCAGCAGGATCAGCATCACGACGTTGATGCCGACGAACGCCGCGTTCCAGCCGATCCCGACCCACAGCGGCTCGGACGCGCCGAAGAAGAAATACACGCCCTCGAAGCCGAGCGACACGATCGCGAGCAGGCGCAGCCACAGCATGTTGGTGAACAGATAGGACAATGCGAGCAGCGTGTAGCAGGCATTGCCGGCCCAGTCCTGCCAGCGCATCAGCTCGATCAAGGCAAGCAGCCTTTCCTGCATCGAAGCACCTCCTTGCGCCAGCCTCGCGCCTTCGTCCCGGCGCAGCGCGCTCGACGTCCACGGCATCCGCCCGGATGCTTATACCGTGCGGTGACGGCGGCGACGCGGGCCGAGTTCTCATCGCGGCACTGCGCCCGCAGAGGCCGGCGCCCCGCATGCCGAAACGCCGACGCCGCCCGCGCCCGGCGCGACTGCCGCGAGGGCCGGCGCTTCGCGTAAGGTAGGCCTCGCGGCGCAGGGCGGCGGCGGTCGGCCCGCGTCGCCGGCAGGCTGGCCTCGAACATCGGGTTCGGGCGCGAGGAGCGCAGGACATTCGCATGACTCATCGTTACCGGCACAGCATCGGCTCGCAGACCCACCGGTTCCGCGATCTGAAGGATCTGCTGGCCAAGGCCTCCCCGGGTCGTTCGGGAGACGCGCTGGCCGGCCTCTGCGCGAGCTCGACCGTCGAGCGCAGTGCGGCCCGGTTGTGCCTGGCCGCGCTGCCGCTGAAGACCTTTCTCGACGAGCCCGTCGTGCCCTACGAGGCGGACGAAGTGACGCGGCTCATCCTCGACACGCATGACGCTGCGGCTTTCGCGCGCGTCTCGCACCTGAGCGTCGGCGATTTCCGCAATTGGCTGCTGGCCGAGAGCACGACGCCGGACACGCTGGCCGCGCTCGCGCCGGGCATCACGCCCGAGATGGCGGCCGCGGTGTCGAAGCTGATGCGCAACCAGGATCTGGTGCAGGTCGCGCGCAAGTGCCGCGTCGTCACGCGCTTCCGCGACACCCTCGGCCTGCCGGGGCGGCTCGCCGTGCGCCTGCAGCCGAATCATCCGACCGACGATCTGCAGGGCATCGCGGCCTCCATCCTCGACGGACTGCTCTACGGCGCCGGCGACGCCGTCATCGGCATCAATCCCGCCGGCGACGATCCAGCGCTGCACGCGGCGCTGTGGCGCATGCTCGACGAGCTGATCGCGCGCTGCGAGATTCCGACCCAGTCCTGCGTGCTGACCCACGTCACGGGCCAGATCGCGGCCATCGAACAGGGGCTGCCCGTCGATCTCGTGTTCCAGTCGATCGGCGGCACCGAGGCGACCAACCGCAGCTTCGGGATCGATCTCGCGCTGCTCGCCGAAGCCCGCGACGCCGCGCTGTCCCTGCGTCGCGGCGGCGAGCATGTGATGTACTTCGAGACCGGCCAGGGCAGCGCGCTGTCGGCGAACGCGCATCACGGCGTCGATCAGCAGACCTGCGAGGCGCGCGCGTACGCGGTCGCGCGCGCCTTCTCGCCGCTGCTCGTCAACAGCGTCGTCGGCTTCATCGGGCCCGAGTATCTCTATGACGGCAAGCAGATCGTCCGCGCCGGTCTCGAGGATCACTTCTGCGGCAAGCTGCTGGGCCTGCCGCTCGGCTGCGACATCTGCTACACCAATCACGCCGAAGCGGATCAGAATGACATGGACACGCTGCTGACCCTGCTCGGCACGGCCGGCGTAACCTTCATCATGGGCGTGCCGGGCGCGGACGACGTGATGCTGA
>JBFWSI010000169.1:0-7640 GCA_050248455.1 Gammaproteobacteria bacterium
GTTCGAGGCGTGCTGAGCGAAGATCTTCGTAGCCCGGGTGGAGCGCGCAGCGCGTAACCCGGGATCGGCGTGTCGGGGCGTCGAAGATCCCGGGTTTCGCTACGCTGCACCCGGGCTACGGCAGGCCGGGCCGCGGAAGGATCTTCCGCTCACATCATCAGCTGACTGAACAACACCAGCGCTTCGCGTTCGCGGGACGTGATCTGATCGTCGGCGGCGACGAGCCGGCCGAGCGCTTCGATGAAGGCCTGGCGGTGCGCGGCCGGGATGTCGGACGGATCGACCTCCTCCGGCGCCGGCGGGACCTCGAGCCAGGCCCATACCTGCTTCTTCTCCGCGTCCGTGAAGTGCAGCCGGCGGATGCAGTCCGCGACGAAGAGCTTCTCTTCGCCGCTGACGTCGAGGTCGGCCCAGGCGAAGGCACAGACGAATTTCATCAGCTGCAGGCGCTGGGCGGAGGGCAGGGTGTCGAACATCGGAAGGACTCGCGATACGGGGCTCGATTGTAGCCCGGGCGCAGCGTAGCGGAACCCGGGATCGAAGAAGCTCACCGCCCCTCGCAGCTCGTCCTCAGCAGGCGTCCTTCCACGCGCTGCGCGAAAGTCATGTTCTTGCCGCCCATCTTGATGCGCAGCTGGCCGACGAGGCCGGCACGCGTGCGGACCAGCTCGGCCGTGCCCGTCGCCACGCGCGCGCTCTGGCAGACGAGCACGTAGCGCCGGCCGTCGGCGCGCTCCTGCGGAAAGCCGAAGCTGCAGCCGCGCAGCGCGGGCTGTGCCATCACGGGGAAGAAACCGAGCAGGTCCTCGTCGCCGAGACAGCGTGTATGCCGATCGACGGTGCGGCGCATCTCTTCGAGGTGCGGCATCTGCATCTGCGCGGCGAGCGCGTACTCGCCGGCCGGCAACAGCGTCGAAGGCGCGTCGGCCGCCGCGGATTGGGCGAGGAGGGCGACGGCGAGCGGGAAATATGCCGTGAAATATCGGATACGCATCCGCGCAGCCTGCGACGCGGCGCGCGCGGCCGGCACTCCGTTTCTTGCGCGCTTGATCGCGGCGCGCCGGCTCGCGAGCATGCAGGCATGGCGCCGCCCCTCCGCTTCGGCCTGTCGCGCCGCGCGCTGCTCGCGGGCCTGCCCGCGCTCGCCTGCCTGTCGGCCGCTGCCGGCACGTCCCGCCGCGTCGGCCTCTGCGTCGACGACGCGCTCGCGGACTACGGCTTCCCGTCGCCGCATCCGTTCGCTCGCGATCGTCAGGCGGCGTTCCTGCGCGAGGCCCGTGCGCGCGGCCTGCTCGATCGCGTGCAACGACTACCATCGCGCGTCGCCAGCGACGAGGAGCTCGCGCGCTTCCACGCGCCCGCGTACGTCACGCGCGTGAAGACCGCCGTCGCGGCCGGGCTCACGGCGCTCGACGACGGCGACACGCCCGTCTTCGCCGGCATGCACACGGCCGCCGCGCGCGTCGTCGGCACCGCCGTCGAGGCTTGCGCGCGCATCGTGGCCGGAGAGCTCGACATGAGCCTGCAGCCGATCGGCGGCCTGCATCACGCGCGGCGCGACGGCGCCGCGGGCTTCTGCGTCTACAACGACTGCGGCGTCGTGATCGAGACCTTGCGCCGCGTGCACGGCGTACGGCGCATCGCCTATGTCGACATCGATGCGCATCACGGCGACGGCATTTTCTACGGCTTCGAGGCCGATCCCGATCTGAGCTTCGCGGACATCCATCAGGACAGCCGCACGCTGTTTCCGGGCACGGGCCTCGCGAGCGAGACGGGCAAGGGCGCGGCGGCCGGCACCAAGCTCAACCTCGAGCTGCCGCCGGGCGCCGGCGACGAGGCCTTTCGCGCGGCCTTCTCGCGCGTCGAGGCGCACATCGATGCCTTCGCACCCGATTTCATCGTGTTCCAGTGCGGAGCGGACGGCCTGGCCGGCGATCCGCTCGCGCAGCTCGCCCTGAGCCCCGCCGCGCATCGTCATGCGAGCGAGCGCCTGCGGCGGTTGGCCGAGCGCCATGCCGGTGGACGCCTGATGGCCTTCGGCGGCGGCGGTTACGCGGCCGCGAACTTCGCGCCGGCCTGGTGCGAGGTGCTCGCCGCACTGCTCGCGGCACGGACGCGATAGCGCTCAGTCTTCGCTGCTGCCGCCCTGGGTCGCGGCCTTCATCGCGTCCCAGAACGCCTTGTGCATGCCGTCCAGCGACTGCAGGTTCGCGGGCAGGAAAGGCTTCATCAAGGTCACGGGATCGAAGCCGGCCACGCCCTTCAGCATGTTCTCGCGGATCCGGGCCATCATCTCCTGCTGCAGCGGTTCGAGGTCCGGCAGGCCGAAGAAGGTCCGCAGCTCCTGCGGTGTGACGTCGATGTCGAACTTGATCTTCATGGGGACTCCGCATCGGGTTCTCGGACCGCACGCGGCGGCGTGGCCCACCTTGTACCGAATCGGCAGCCCATGCGTCCACCCGGCGACGGCCCCGGCCGGCACCGCGTCGGCGCATGTAGGACGCAGTGCGGGTGCGGGCCGGCCTAAGGCCGTATACTGGCGGGCCACCGGGCCCTTGCCCGGCCCCGGCGGCAGGGCCGCCGGTCTCGAGATGGCGCAGCGCCCAGACCAGGAAACACAGTGTCCGACCAAACCCTCACCGACATACTCTTCGATCATTTCGCCCTGCATCCGCAACTGCTGCAGGGACTCAGCGACGCAGGCTTCACTCGCTGCACGCCGATCCAGGCCATGACCTTGCCGCTGACGCTCGCGGGCAAGGACGTCGCCGGCCAGGCCCAGACGGGCACCGGCAAGACCGCCGCCTTCCTCGTCGCGCTCTACAACCGCCTGCTGACGGGCACCGGCCACGCCGAGCGGCGCGCGCAGGATCCGCGCGCGGTGATACTGGCCCCGACGCGCGAGCTCGCAGTGCAGATCGACAAGGACGCGCAGCAGATCGGGCGCCACACGGGCCTCAAGCTGGCACTGATCTACGGCGGCGTCGACTACGACAGGCAGCGCCGCCTGCTCGAGGAAGGCGTCGACATCATCATCGCGACGCCGGGCCGCCTGATCGATTTCGTCAAGCAGAACACCGTCAGCCTGCGCGCCGTCGAGGCGATGGTGATGGACGAAGCCGATCGCATGTTCGATCTGGGCTTCATCAAGGACATCCGTTTCCTGCTGCGCCGGATGCCGGGCCCGAGCGAACGCCAGAACCTGCTGTTCTCGGCGACCTTGAGCCATCGCGTGCTCGAGCTCGCCTACGAGCACATGAACGATCCCGAGAAGCTCGTCGTCGAGGCCGACACGATCACGGCGGCGAACGTGCGCCAGGTCGTCTACTTCCCGGCCACCGAGGAGAAGATGCCGCTGCTGCTCGGCCTGCTCGCGAAGAAGGATCCGCAGCGGACGATCGTCTTCGTCAACACCAAGTTCGGCTGCGAGCGCGTCGCGCTGACGCTCGAGCGCGCCGGCTACAAGGTCGGCGTGCTGTCCGGCGACGTGCCGCAGAAGAAGCGCGAGTCGCTGCTCGCGCGCTTCGTGAAGGGCGAGCTGACGATGCTCGTCGCCACCGACGTCGCGGCGCGCGGCCTGCACATCCCGGCCGTCAGCCACGTCATCAACTACGATCTGCCGCTGGATGCGGAAGACTACGTGCATCGCATCGGCCGCACCGCGCGCCTCGGCGCCGAGGGCGATGCGATCAGCTTCGCCTGCGACGAATACGCGATGAGCCTGCCCGACATCGAGGCCTACATCGAACAGAAGATCCCCGTCGAGCATTTCGAGCCGTCGATGCTGCTGCCGGTGCCGCGCGGCCGTGCGCATGCGGCGACCGGCGAGGGCAAGAGCGTCGTCGAGGACGCGTTCAGCGAAGCGCAGGAGGAACGACGTCGGCGGCGCGAACGGGACGGCGGCGGTCGTCGCGGCAGCGGCGGCGGCAGTGGGCCGGGACGCGGTGGCCAGGGCCGCGGCGGCCCGCGCAGCGAGGGCGCGGGACGGCGCGACGGTGAGCGCGGGCGGCGCGGCCCGCGCGAGCAGCAGGCGCCGGCGGTGCCGGCCGAAGCACCGGCCGCGGCGAGCGTCGCCGCTGCCGGTGCGGCGCGCGATGGCGACGGCAGCGGGAAGCGGCGCCGGCGGCGCGGCGGTCGCGGTCGCCGCGGCGATCAGCCGGCACTGGCGGAAGCGCGCGGCGGCGAGCTCGCGACGGGCGCGGCGGCCGAAGCCGGTACGGCACAGGACACACAGCCGCGGCTGCGTACGCGCCTCAAGCAGGCGATCAAGTCCTGGATCCGGCGCCTCGGCATGCCGCGCACGCAGCGCTGATCTTCAATCGCGCCGCGCCTCAGCCGACGCGGCGCGGCCGCGCATTCGCTTCCATCCAGCGCCGGATCCGGTTCGCATCGCCGATCGGCGTCAGCTTGCCCCAGGAATTCAGCAGCACGAAGACCAGCGGCCGGCCGCCGATCGTCGCTTCCATCACGAGGCAGCGCCCGGCTTCCGCCGTGTAGCCGGTCTTCGACAGGCCGATGCGCCAGTCCTTGCTCCCCGTCTGCACGAGCCGGTTCGAATTGCGGAACTCGAGCGTGCCGCTGCCCGGCAGCTTGACGGTGTGGCGTGCGGTCGTCGTGTACTGGCGGATCAGCGCGTACTTGCGCGCGGCGAGCACCATGCGCGCGAGATCCTGCGCCGTCGACACGTTCTGCTGGCTCAGGCCGGTCGAATCGCGGAAGCGCGAATTCGTCATGCCGAGCGCAGCGGCCTTGCGATTCATCGCCGCGACGAAGGTCTGCATGCCGCCGGGATAGCTGCGGGCGAGCGCGGCGGCCGCGCGATTCTCGGAGGCCATCAGCGCTAGCCGCAGCAGCTCTCTGCGTGTGACGCGCGTACCGAGCCTCAGGCGTGAGCCCGTGCCCTTGATGTGATCGACGTCGGCCTCGACGATCTTCACGCCGTGCTCGAGCGGCAGCTTGGCGTCGAGCGTCACCATCGCGGTCATCAGCTTGGTGATCGAGGCGATCGGCCGCACCGTGCGCACGTTGCGCGCGACCAGCGCGCTGCCCTTCGCCGGATCGACGACGAGCACCGCGCTGGAGCGCAGCTTGATGCGCGCCGGATCGAGGGCGTGGGAGAGATCGAGCGCGGTCGCGGCAGCAGCGATCTGAGTGGGCGTGGACTTTGCGGAAGGCGCATCGGCCGGCGCGCCGGCACTCGCGAGGAACATCAGGACAGCGGCAAACGGCGTCAGGAGAGCACGCATCGGGATTTCGTCGAGTTGAGACCGGTCGCATTCTAGCGCAGACGCAGCATTTGTAACGCATCGCTTCACGCTGGCGCGCCGCGCGCGTCTCGGCTATTTGTAGAGCCCCTTGCCCGTGGAGCGCGCCATGTTCGCCCTCGATCGACTGCACTCGCTCGCCGACCTCACGCGGATCCAGCGCGCGGCGCGTCCCGATGCCATCGCCCAGATCTTCGAGGGACGCGAGACGACTTTCGCAACCCTGGACGCGCGTGCGAGCCGCATCGCGAACGTCCTGGCCGCGGAAGGCCTCGTGCCGCAGTCGCGCATCGCCTATCTCGGCAAGAACTCCGATCGCTTCTTCGAGCTGGTGTTCGGCGCGTTCAAGGCGAACGTGGTGATGGTCAGCGTGAACTGGCGGCTCGCGCTGCCCGAGATGATCTACATCATCGAGGACGCGCGCTGCGAGCTTCTCTTCGTCAGCGCCGAGTACGTCGAACTGGTCGCGCCGCTGCGCGCGGCCTGTCCGCGTCTGCGCCTGGGTGTCGCGATGGACGGGGCCGTCGGCGATCTGCCCGCCTTCGAGGCCTGGCGCGACGCGCAGCCCGACGCCGATCCGCAGCTCGCCGTCGGCGCGGACGACGACGTCGTCCAGCTCTACACCAGCGGCACGACGGGGCATCCGAAGGGCGTGCAGCTGACGACCGGCAACTATCTCGCGCTGTTCCGCACGGCAGAGGCGGCCCGCTGGGGTGACTTCCAGCCCGGCGAGGTCACGCTCGCGTGCATGCCCGTGTTCCACGTCGCCGGGCTCAACATCGGCGTGATGACGATGGCGCAGGGCGCGACCTGCGTGATCGTGCGCGACCCCGATCCCGGCCTGCTGCTCGACTACATCCCGCGCTATCGCGTCAACCACGCGTTCTTCGTGCCCGCGCTGATCCTCTTCCTGCTCCAGCATCCGGCGGTCGCGAACACCGACTTCTCCTCGCTGAGAAAGCTCTACTACGGCGCCTCGCCGATCGCCGAAGAACTGCTGCGTCGGGCGAAGGCCGTGTTCGACTGCGCCTTCTTCCAGCTCTACGGCCTGACCGAGACCTGCGGCGCGGGCACCTGCCTGCCCGACGACGCGCACGATCCCGCGCGCGGCAAGCTGCGTGCCTGCGGCCTGCCGTATCCCGGCATCGACATCGCGGTGCTCGGCGCCGACGGCGCGGCGCTGCCGCCCGGCGAGGTCGGCGAGATCGCGATCCGCACGGGCGTCGTCATGAAGGGCTACTGGGGACGGCCGGAGGCGACGGCGGAGGCGATCCGCGACGGCTGGTTCCGCACCGGCGACGCCGGCTACTTCGATGCCGACGGCTATCTCTACATCCACGATCGCGTGAAGGACATGATCGTGTCGGGCGGTGAGAACATCTACCCGGCCGAGGTCGAGAACGCGGTGTTCGGTCATCCCGATGTCGCCGACGTCGCGGTGATCGGCGTCCCCGACGACAAATGGGGCGAGTCGGTGAAGGCGGTGGTGGTGCTCAAGCCCGGCGCGCGCGCGCAGGCCGAGGACATCATCGCCTACACGCGCAGCCGCATCGCCGGCTACAAGATCCCGCGCTCGATCGATTTCGTCGACGCCCTGCCACGCAACCCCTCCGGCAAGATCCTGCGCCGCGAGCTGCGCGAGCCGTATTGGAAGGGGAAGACGCGGCAGGTCAATTGAATCATTGAACGCGGCTGACAGCCTTCGTAGCCCGGGTGGAGCGCGTAGCGCGCAACCCGGGATCTTCGATGACGTTCGAGGGTGCGAAGATCCCGGGTTCCGCTCCGCTGCACCCGGGCTACGACGCTGCTACGGAGAACACGAGGAAGAAAGAAATCGTTCGGCGTCTCCGCAGCGTCGGCGCCAGTAGTGGTAGTCGGGTCACGGAGACGCAGACCATCAATCTCCTTTCTCCGTGTTCTCTGTGTGCTCCGTGGCTATATAGCCGAGCGTAAATACACGCCACCGCGTGTTGTTCACCGTCATTCCCGCGCCAGCGGGAATCCACGCCTGACGAGGAGGCCTCCGTCGGGCGATCCTTCTTTTCCCGCGCTGGACGCCGGGGGAGTGCGTAGATGCCCGCTGGCGCGGCATGAAGGGGGAGGTTTCTACACGGGCATACGCTATCGAACCGCCAGTGGAGTGGATTTACGCTCAGCTACATGGATTCAGCGCTGGCATCACGGCACATGGCCGCGGCTCACCGACCCGTGAACACCGGTTTGCGCTTCTCCGCGAAGGCGAGCATCGCTTCGCGCGAGTCTTCGTAGCGGCTCAGCTCCGCCGTCATGTTCTGTTCGAAGCGGTAGCCGTCGCGCAGGCTCATCTCCTCGATCGTGTTCAACGCGTGCTACGCGAGCTTGACGGCGATCGGG
>JBFWSI010000170.1:0-7615 GCA_050248455.1 Gammaproteobacteria bacterium
GACTTCCTGCCGATGGTGCGCTCGCCCGAGCTGTTCAGCTGGGATCCGGTCTGAGCGAGGAGGCCCGCGGCATGGACTACACGACGATCACGATCACGCACGACGGCGCCGTCGACTGGCTGTGCCTGGACCGGCCGGATCGGCTCAACACCATCACGCCGACGATGTGCGACGAGCTCCAGCACTATTTCGAGGGGCTGGAGCGCAATCACGCGGTGCGCGTCGTCGTCCTGCGCGGCGCCGGCCGCGCCTTCTGCGCCGGCTACGATCTGAAGGCCGCCGGCCCCGTCAGCGCCGGGCCGATCGTCGGCATGCGCGTGCAGCGCCAGGTCAGCGAGGTCTTCCTGCGCATGCGCCGCTGCCCGCAGCCGATCGTCTGTCTCGCGCACGGCGCGACGACCGGCGGCGGCCTCGCCTTCGCGCTCGCCAGCGACGTGCGCATCGCGGCGCGCGACGTGACGATGACCGTCGCGATGGTGAAGGTCGGCCTGCCGGGCTGCGACGTCGGGATCAGCTACTTCCTGCCGCGTGCGGTCGGCAGCAGCATCGCCGCCGAGATGATGATGACGGGCCGCATGGTCACGGCCGAGCGCGCGCTCGCCGTCGGCCTCGTGTCCGAAGTGGTCGAGCCGGATGCGCTGGAGGCGGCCGGCCGCGCGATGGCCGAGGACATGTTGAAGACCTCGCCGATGGGCCTGCGCATGACCAAGGAAGGCCTGCGGCTGAACCTCGACGCACCGAGCCTGGACGCCGCGATCGCGCTGGAGGATCGCGGCCAGATCCTGTGCGCGAGCGCGGGCTTCTTCGACGAGGGCATCAATGCCTTTCTCGCGCAGCGCACCGCGAACTATCCCGACTGAGGAGAGCAACATGGATCTCGGATTGAAAGACAAGGCCGTCGTCGTCACCGGCGCCGGCTCGAACATCGGTCGCGCAATCACGCTGGGCTTCGCGCGCGAGGGCGCCAACATCACGCTCGCCGACATCGACGAAGGGCAGGCGGCAGCCGTCGCGGCGCTCGCCCGGGAGGCCGGCGCCGCGGCTGCCGAGGCCGTGCGCTGCGACGTCACGCAGCTCGAGGAGGTGCAGGCGATGTTCGCGCGCACCGTCGAGCGCTGCGGCGGCGTCGACGTGCTCGTCAACAACGTCGGCTGGGACAAGTTCATGTTCTTCACGCAGACCACGCCCGAGCTCTGGCAGCGCCTCATCCAGGTGAACTTCGTCGGCGTGCTGAACTGCACGCACACCGCGCTCGGCCTCATGGCGCCCAGGCAGCAGGGCGCGATCGTCTCGATCAGCTCGGATGCGAGCCGCCAGGGCGAGCCGCGCGAGGCGGTGTACGGCGCGATGAAGGCCGGCGTCAACAGCTTCATGAAGACGATTGCGAAGGAGAACGGGCGCTACGGCATCCGCTGCAACGTGGTGTGCCCCGGCGTGACGATACCGGAGAGCTCGGAGATCGGCGCCGGCAGCATGTGGGTCGACAAGGACACGTTCTTCACGCCGGATCAGCTGGCGCAGGTCGCGAAAAGCCTGCCCCTGAAGAAGCTGGGCCGGCCGGAGGACGTCGCCGGCGCGGTGCTGTTCCTGGCCTCGAGCCGGGTTGCGGGCCACATCACCGGACAAGTGATCAGCGTCAGTGGCGGCTATTCGATGATCGGGTAGACCGGATTCGGATACGAAACCAAGCCAGGAGGAGACGACATGGCCGCATACGAAGACATCCTGTTCACCCGCGAAGGACGTACGGCGACGATCTGCATCAACCGCCCGAAGAAGTACAACGCGTTCCGGCCGCGCACGGTGGTCGAGCTCATCGACGCCTTCCTGCGCGTCGGTTGGGACAAGGACGTGGGCTCGGTGGTGCTGACGGGGGCCGGCGACAAGGCCTTCTGCACCGGCGGGGATCAGTCCGATCACGAAGGCGGCCAGTACGGCGACAACGATGCGCGCGGCACGGTCGGCATGCCGGTCGAGGAGCTGCATTCGATCATCCGCGACGTGCCGAAACCCGTCATCGCGCGCGTGCGCGGCTACGCGATCGGGGGCGGCAACGTGCTGGCGACGCTGTGCGATCTGACGATAGCGTCGGAGACCGCGATCTTCGGGCAGGTGGGTCCGAAGATGGGGTCTGTGGATCCGGGGTTCGGGACGGCGTATCTGGCGCGCGTGGTGGGGGAGAAGAAGGCGCGCGAGATCTGGTACATGTGCAAGCGCTACTCCGCGCAGGAGGCGCTGGCGATGGGGCTGATCAACGCGGTAGTGCCGGACGACCGGCTCGATGCGGAAGTGGCGGCGTGGTGCGCGGAGCTGAACAAGCGCAGCCCGACGGCGATCGCGCTGGCGAAGAAGAGCTTCAATGCGGACACCGAGTCGATCCGCGGGATGGGTGGCGTCGCGATGCAGGCCTTGCGGCTGTACTACAACACGGCGGAGTCGCAGGAAGGGGTGCAGGCGCTGAACGAGAAGCGCGAGCCGGATTTCATGAAGCACTACAAATAGCCAATGCCGTTCCTCCTGCAACCCGGGGGCAAGGCATTCGCGAGCGATGGAGATCCCGGGTTCCGCTACGCTGCACCCGGGCTACGAAGACTGGATTCGTAGCCCGGAAGGAGCGAAGCGGAATCCGGGTTTCGGCCGGCAAGCCCGTTGGCGCCTCTACGCGAGCGTGACGCGCCTCACCGGCATTCCCCGGATCCCGCGCCGCTGCGCGGCGCTCCTTCCGGGCTACCCGGAACGAGCCTCGTGTGGTCCGGACGAGCGCAGCGGATCCGGGCTACGAGCGTCGCGCTTCAGCTCGCTTTGGCGAGCGGCTGCGCCTCGGTCATCGGCTGCCAGTGGTTCAAGCGCAGCAGTTGGCCCGGCGTGGCGCCGGTGCATACGCCGTCCTCGAAAGTGACGACGCCGTTGACGAGGATCCATCGATAGCCTTCGGCGCGCTGGATGCGCCGCCATTCGTGAGCCGGGAAGTCGTACGCGACCTCGTAGTCCACCTCGGGCACGCGCCGCAGCTTCTCGAAGTCGTAGACGACGATGTCGGCCGGTGCGCCCTCGCGCAGGAAGCCGCGATCGAGGAAGCCCGCGGCCTGCGCCGGCAGGTAGCTGAGGCGGTAGTGCGCCTGCTCCAGCGTCAGCTCGCCGGTCTCGCGCACCAGCCAGGTGATCATGTCGGTGGTGAAGGAGCCGCCGGTGAAGAACTTGGTGTGGGCGCCGCCGTCGGAGATGCCCGGCATGATGTGCTGGTTGCGCACGAGCTCGCCGACTTTCTTCGGATCGGTGCTCGACAGCTCGTTGGTGCGGAACAGCACCTTCAGATCGCCGGCGATGCCGATGTCGAGCATCGCCTCGATGTGATGCTTGCCTTCCGCCTCGCCGATCTCGCCGAGCGTGCGGCCGACGTAGCGGGCGAGCTCGGGATGATCCGGCGCCTCCTGCACGATGAGCCCCGAGATCGGTCCGCCGACGCCGGTGGTCACGAGGATTTCTTCTTCGGCGATCAACTGTAGTCGCACGGCAGGCGGATTCTTGTTCTCGACGCGCCATTCTTTGTGCACTTGGCGCCGAGCCTTGGAGTAGTGCGCGCGGCATCCACATCGGGAGCGATCTCCGGGAAGAGTTGCGCTGCGCGCGCCATGGAGAACACGGACGAATTAGAGAAAAAGAATGATTGGGACGGATGCCCCCATTCCATTTCTTCTCCGTGTTCTCTGTGTTCTCCGTGGCCATATGGCTGAGCGTAAATGCGCTCCACTGGCAGTTCGATAGCGTATGCCCGTGTAGGAAGCTCCGGCGTCATGCCCGCGCAAGCGGGCATCCACGCACTCCCCCGGCGTCCAGCTCAGAAAAAGAATCGCCCGACGGAGACCGCCTCGTCAGGCGTGGATTCCCGCTTGCGCGGGAATGACGGTAAACAGCTCGGACTGGAGCGTATTTGCGCTCGACCATATAGATTAATCGGCATTTCAGAGCGCACAGAGCCCCGGATTCACTGCGCTCGTCCGGGCTACGAAGAAAGCGCTGCGTGCCCGCAGCTGCCCTCGTTCACGGCACCGGCGGCAGCGGCGTCGTCGGGCCCGTGATCGGCGCGCGATGGGGTTTCGGCGCAGGCGGCGCGGACGACGGCTCGATCACGGTCGTCGTCGACGGCGGCGGCGAGGCGGGCAGGGCGACGGGCGCTTCCGCCGGTGCCGTCGTGTTCTCGATCAGCTCTTGCGCCGGCTTCTGCAGGACTTCCGGCGCGAGCGGCACGGCCAGCGCCGCGAGCGGCGCGAGCTCGGTCGGCCATTTCGGCACCAGCGTCTGCGCCGCCGCGCTCGCGCGATTCTCGACCGTCGTCTGCAGCTTCTCGGCGAGGATCTCCGTCACCCCGTCCTTGTGCAGCAGCGCGGCGAACTGGTTCGTGTCCTTGTTCCACACGAGCCCTGCCTTGTCCGCGATCTGCGGCAGCGGCGTATAGCGCGACACCACGTAGAACAGCGGCCCTTCCTGCTCGAGTTCGTCTGCCGTGCGCACGAGCTGCATCACGGGCTCGTAGCGCTCGCCGAGAAACGCCGTCATGCGGCTGCGGATTGCGGGCTGCTCCCACAGATTCACGCTGTTCGGATCGAAACCGACCAGCGGCTTCAGCAGTGCCCAGATCACCTGGCTGGAGCTCGGCATCAGCAGCGCGGGGGCGACGCAGCCGGCGAGGCAGGACAATGCGACGAACAGCAGGACGGGGCGCGACGGGAACGAACGGAGCATGCGGGCAACGGGTTTGAAGCGGGCGCGCATTGTGCGACGGCCGCGCCGCGAAAGCCATGCGCGAGCGCGTCGCGCCAGTGCCGCGCTCGAAGTCGGCGGAGGCGATCAATCGTTGGCGGCAGCCCGTCGTCGCAGCCGGCGCTGCGCGAGGAGCGCGAGCGACAGGCCGGCCGGCACGATGGCCCACGGCGGCAGGTCCGGCACCTGCAGGGCATCTTCGGGCTCGTTCGCCGGCGTTTCGAGCGGGCCGATGGTGACCAGATCGAAGCCGATGCCGCTGTTGTACGGGAAGGCGACCTGCGGCACGACGACGACGGAATGGAAGGGCTCGTCGGTCGCCAATGTGAACCGCGTGGCGCCGGCGCCTTCGACGGTCGTGACTTCGGTCAGCAGCGAACCGTCCAGTCGGTAGGCCTGCAAGGTGACGGCGTTGCCGCTGCCGGCGTAGCGATCGCCCCACAGGCTGAAGCGGCGCGTCAGCATCGGCGCATGCGGCGGCGCGGGGGACACGAAGTGGAAACGCAGCGGCGCCGTGTAGTCCAGCGCACCGTCGCGCACGCCCGCGAGCATGAAGCTGCCCGAGGGCGCGTGACCGCGGCCGCCTTCGACGAGCACGGCGTCGGTGACGACGAGCCCTGCTTCTGCATAGAGATCGTCGAGCAGGGAGGCAGGTGTGGCGGCGGTGCCTTGCCAGAAGTCGATCGGCACGGCGCCGCGCGTCGTCGCGTCCTCGAAGTCGAAACGGGTGTAGCCCTCATCGAGGGGATCGTCGATTACGGTCGGATCGCTGCCGAGCTCGTATTCGTCGAGATTCGTGCGGCCATCGTCGTCGGCATCGTCGTCGGCATCGTCCGCCGCCAGCGGATTGAGACCGTAGAGAGTCTCCCAGGCATCGGGCATGCCGTCGTTGTCGTCGTCGGGATCGAGATCGTCGATGATGCCGTCGCCGTCGTGATCGTCGCCCTCGCCGGCGATCGTCGCGAAGAAATCGTCGAGCGTCGCGCGCAGCTGCGCCGGATTGTGCAATTCCGCATAGCCATCCGGCAGGCCGTCCCCGTCGACATCCCACTCCGAGTCGAAATCAGGACGCTGGTTGTCGTCGGAATCGTTGAAACCGCCCCATTTCGCGGCGTAATAGAGCGGCGACTCGAGCAGCGCGGCCGCCCCCGTGGTACTGAGCGTGAACGTGGCGGACTGCGCCCCGGTCTGCACGCCCGTGCCGCCTTCGGAAATCGCGCGGCAGTTCGTGCAGCCCCTCACGCCGGCGGGATCGGTGTAATTGGCGCCGAGAATGCCGGAGTAAGCGTGGAAGCCGTCCCTGGTCGTGCCGCTGGTGATGAAGCCGAAGAGCTGCGCGATGCTCGTCGACTGCGTCACCGCCGTGGTCGTCACCGTCAGCTGCTCGTTCGCGGCGTTGGTATCGAGGCGATACTCGATCGTGCCCCACATGTCCTGGTCGTAGTCGCCGCCCTGCTCGGAGTCTTCCCAGGCCACGTAGAAGAGGCCGCTGAAGATGCCGGTGCCGGCTGCCGGCGCGGCATTGTCGGTTGCGCTGACCTCGGTGTGCGGGCGCACGATCTTGAAGTCGACCAGCGCGCCGCCGCCGTCGTTCGTCGGATTGTTCAGGGCCTCGTTCGTGTTGTTGCCGCCCTTGCGCAGGCGATACGCGGGCAGAATCTCGACTGTCCTGTTCCCGCCGACCGGGATGGAGATCACCGGCGTCGTGCTCGCGAGCGCGAGGGCGTAGGTGTCGACGGTCTGCTTCTCCGGCAATTCGGGGATGAGGTCTTCGGTATGCGCGTAGTGCGCGAGACCGGCCACGTGATAGGAGCCGAGCATCGTCGGCGCATCGGGGCACAAGCCGTACACGTCGCCGAGGCCATGGGGGCCGTCGATCCGCTTGGAGGTACAGAACTCGTCGATCGCCGTGCCGCTGCGGCCGGCCAGGAAGTGCCCGCCTTCGAGGTTCTCGCCCGTGGATTCGCCGATCGTCCTGGTCAGCGCCGCCGCCGAGGCGCTCGTGAAGTCGGGATCGGTACGATCGTTGTCGTAGGAGGCGACGCCGACGCTCAGCACGAAGATCCGCGGCAAGCTGCCGTCCGCGGCGGGTGACGGCTGCGTCCAGTCGGGATCCGCGATCAGGCCGGGCAGGTAGGTCCTGTCGTCGGCGAGAAACGCGGACGTCGGGCGGCGGTCCGGCGATACCAGATAGCGCAGCGCTTCCAGGTAAATCTCGGACAGCGGGTTGCCCCAGCTCGCGCATCTGCCTTCCACGATCTCCGTGAGCTGGAAGGTGCAGCTCTCGGCGCCGCCGTCACCACCCGCCAGATAGGTGCCGTCGTCGTAACCGTAGCCCCAGATGCGCAAGGCGTTCAGCGCCTTCACGAGACCGGGCGTGGCGGCGGGCAGGGCGATGAACGTGCCGTCGGCCGCGTTCACCTCCTCCGCCATCGAGGCGATTCGCTTGCGCAGCACCCCACCGGACTTGTTTCTGCCGAAGCTGCCCGTCATCAGGCCGAAGCGATCGCTGCCGTGCAGACCGCGTGCCTGCAGCACGCCTTCCGGCTTGGAGGACGCGCCATAGGCACGGCAGTGCTCGAGGTTCTGCGGCGGGTTCAGCGCGTGATTGCAGACCCGCGCGCGCAGCTCGTGATTGCGCGCGTCGCCGGGCGCCTTCAGCAGCGCGGCGGTGCCCGGATCGTTGGCGCTGGCGAACAGGCGAGAAAACGCTGAATTGTTGCTGTTGGAGTTGGTGCCGAATTCGTCGGTGAAGCTGCACTGGCGGCGCTCGTTCGCGGCCCACAGCGAGTAGTTGCCCTGCGCCACGCGCATCACCGGCGGCGCCGTCAGCGTCTGCGAGCTGCCGGCGGTC
>JBFWSI010000171.1:0-7585 GCA_050248455.1 Gammaproteobacteria bacterium
TGCGCGTGACGTAGCAGAAGCGCCGCGGGCCGTCGAGATAGCCGAGATCGCCGGTGCGGAACCAGCCGTCGTGGAAAGCCTCGCGCGTCGCTTCCGGGTTGCCGTAGTACTCGCGCAGCAGGCTCGGTCCCTTCAGCTCGATCTCCCCGTGCGCTCCGGGCGGCAGCTCGGCGCCGCTGTCCGGATCGCAGATGCGCACCTTGGCCTGCGGCGACACCAGCACGCCGCCGCCCTTGGCGCGTTCGGCCGCCGGCAAGGTCGCAGGCTGCAGCGCGTAGAGCGCATGCACTTCGCTCATGCCATAGAGGCCGCAGGCCAGCACGCCGCGCGCCTCGGCGCGCGTCACGAGCTCATCCAGCGCCGGGTTGAATTTCGCATAGCCGAAGAACTTCAGCGCCGGGAAGGGCCTCGCCTCCTCGCGCGCCGCGAGCAGGCGATCGAGCATGTCGTCGCCGCCGTTCGCATGCGTGATCGCTTCCTCGTGCATCACGCGCGCGCATTCCCGCGCATCGAACAGCGGCAGCACGCGCATCGGCGCACCGCCGGCCAGGGCGCCCAGCGCCTGCGTGAAGCCGAACACGCCGCACAGCGGCAGGGCCTGCAGCACGCGCGCGCCGGGCGCGTCGAAGCCGAAACCGCGCGCGACGTCGCGCGCATGACGCACGACGCCGGCCTGCGCGTGACAGACGAACTTCGGTGCCTTGGTGGTGCCCGAGGTCGTGAAGATCACGCAGCGCGCGTCGGCGTCCGCCGCGGGTGCAGTGTCCGCCGGCGCTTCGCGCAGCCTCGCATACGGCGTGATGCGCTTGCCGGGCAGCTCGAAGGCGGGCTCGTCGCCTTCGCCGTAGACGACGACGTCGGTCAGCGCCGAGAGCGCGGTCGGCTTCACCTCGCCGAGGATGCCGCGAAAGTCGATGCCCTTGAACCCCGGCCACAGCACCAGCGCGCGACAGCCGGCGCGACCGAGGATGTCCTCGACTTCGTGGGCCCGAAAGCGCGTATTGACCGACACCGCGATCGCGCCGAGGCGCGCGCAGGCGAAGAAGCACTCGAGCCAGGCGGGCACGTTCGGCAGCCACAGCGCGACGCGATCGCCGGGCCCGATGCCGAGACCGCGCAGGCCGCTCGCGACACGCCGACCCGCCGCCGCCAGATCGCCGACCGTCGCCGTCGTCGCGCCGTAGGCCATCGCGACGCGCGTCTGCGGCAATGCGTCGAGGAAATCGGTCAGACTGTCGGCCACGGCATCCCCCTGCGTCGATGTCCCCGGACTCTACCAGCCCGGGGTGCCATTTTGAACGGTCGTGCCCGCGTTATGCGGGATGAAGATTTACCACGGAGGACACGGAGGGCACGGAGGACGAAAGGGATTGATGGGAGCTTCCGTGACGCCTGCGCCGATCCTCGCGACTACGTTACGGAGACGCAGGCCCAATCAATCTCTTTCTCCGTGCCCTCCGTGGTAAATCTTCCTATCCCGAAGTGGCACAAGCCCAACGAGAGGCGCAGGCGAAAAGGTAGAGTGCGGGCATGAACGGGTTTTCGTTGACGGCGCTGTCGAGCCTGCTGCCGAGCTTCGCGGCGGCGCTGGGCGCGGGGCTGCTGATCGGCATCGAGCGTGAGCGGCGCAAGGGACGCGGCGCGGGGCGGCAGCTGGCGGGTGTGCGCACCTTCACGCTCGCGGCGCTGATGGGCGCGGTCGCGCGCAGCCTCGACGAGGCGTGGATGGTGCTGCTCGGCGGCGTGCTGATCCTCGCCCTGACCGCCATACGCTATGCGCGCGATCGTTCGGACGATCCGGGGATCACGACCGAGCTCGCGCTGTTCGTCACCTACCTGCTCGGCGTGCACGCGATCGAGCATCCGCGCTTCGCAGCGGGCGCGGCCGTGATCGTCGCGGCGCTGCTCTACGCCCGGCAGGGGCTGCACCGTTTCTCGACCGAGCTCCTGAGCCCGACGGAGCTGCGCGATGCCCTGCTGCTCGCCGGCGCGGCGCTGGTCGTGCTGCCGCTGATCCCGGCGACGCCGCTCGCCTGGCTCGGCGATCTCGATCCGCGCCGCTTGTGGGCGCTCGCGGTGCTGTTCATGGCCTTGCAGGGCAGCGGTCACATCGCGCTGCGCATGTTCGGGCCGCGCCTCGGGCTCGCGCTCGGCGGCCTGATGTCGGGCTTCGTGTCGAGTGCCGCGACGACGGGCGCACTCGGCCTGCGCGCGCGCCAGGAGCCGGCCTTGCTCGCAAGCTGCGTCGCGGGGGCTTGGTTCTCCACCGTCGCGACGGCCGTGCAGCTCGCGATCGTCGTCGTCGCGATCCACCCGCCGGGGCTCGAAGCGCTGCGCGCGCCGCTGCTCGCGATGCTCGCCTGCGCGCTGGGGCTCGCCTTCGTCGCGATGCGCTTCCAGCACGATGGCCCGCAGGGCGCGCGCGACGGCCACGCTTTCCACCTCGGCGCCGCGCTGGGCTTCGCGGCGCTGCTCGCCGGCGTAACGGCGGCGGTCGGCTGGATCGAGCGCGAGTTCGGGGTCGCCGGCGCGACCATCGGCATCGCGCTCGCCGGTTTCGCCGATGCGCACTCCGCCGCGACCTCGGCGCTGTCGCTCGCCCACGCAGGCGCGCTCGACGACGCCGCGCTCGCGCGCTGCGTATTCATCGCAGTGACGACGAACACCGTGAGCAAGATGCTGCTCGCCTTCATCAACGGCGGTCGGCGCTACGGCACGTGGACCTCGACCGGCCTCGCCGCGATCCTCGCCGCCGCCTGGGCGACGCTGACGCTAACGTAGCCAGGATGCGCCTGCGCTGGCTGAAATGCACTGAATCCATATAGCTGAGCGTAAATGCGCTCCACTGCGTGCTGTTTACCGTCATGCCCGCGCCAGCGGGAATCCACGCCTGAGAACGACGTTTCCGTCGGGCGATTCTTTATTCTGCGCTGGACGCCGGGGAAGTGCGTGGATGCCCGCTGGCGCGGGCATGACGTCGGAGGTTGCTACACGGGCATATGCTATCGAAACGCCAGTGGAGTGGATTTACGCTCAGCTGTATAGCCACGGAGAACACGGAGGAATAAGGGGATTGTTCGGAGCTTCCATAGCCCCGGCGCCAGCAATCGGCATCGAGTCACGGAGGCTCAGACCTAATCCATCTCTTTCTCCGTGTTCTCCGTGGCTAAATTAATCAGCGCTCGACGCGGCACAGCGCCGGATTCGCTGCGCTCATCCGGGCTACGAGAGGATCGGGCTACGAATGATCATTCCGGCAGGAGGCGGACGATCTGCGCCCACTGCTCGGCGACGAAGGGCGACACCAGGCTGACGCCGGGCCTGCCCTCGACGCGCAGGTAGCGCAAGGCGCCGTCCGCGCTGGGGCCGCCGAAGGCGAGCACGAGCGCCTCGCGGCCGGCGCCCTGCAGACGCAGGATGGGACGCGGCGCATCGAGGCCGTACTCGGCGGCGTGCGCGTCGAGCTGCGCACCGCGCAGCTCGCGCACGGGACGCGAGGCGTGCAGCACTTTCAGGCCGAGCTCGAGCTCGCGCATCGCCGCGGCGGACAGCGTCGTTTCGCCGAGCCGCCAGCCCTGCGCCACGCGCACGAGCTGCCAGCGCCGCGCGCCGTCGACGAGCTCGACGCTCGTCACCTGCGCCGGCGTCGATGTCAGCACGCCGGCGGCTTCGAAGGGGACGAACTGGCCCTGGCCCGGACGCGCGCCGGTGACGAGCATGACGACGAGATAGGCGAGCGCCAGCGCCGCGAGCAGCGGCGCCACGATGCGCCGAACGGGCGCGCTCATCGCCGTCGCCACCCCACGAGGCCGCCCGCGGCGACCGCCGCGAGCGGCATCAGCAGCACGATGCCGAGGTACAGCCATTTGAGCTGTGCGTCGGTCACCATCACGAGCGGCGTCGCATGCACGTGCGGCGAGGTGGCGACGAGCTCGTCTTCGCGCACCAGCCAGCGAGCCATCGCGAGCGCGAGCTCGCTGTTCGACATCTGCGGATAGTGCTCGTTGGCGAGGAAATCGACATCGCCGACGAGCAGCGCGCGAAACTCGTCGCTCGCGCCGGCCAGCCTTCCTAAGCTCGCCGCCGCGACGACGCGCCGCGCCGCCTTGCGATCGCCATCACCCGCAGCCGTCGCCAGCGTCGCCGCCGCGCTGGTTTCGACCAGCGACGTGACGGCGACCGCCGGCGTGCTTGCGATGCGCAGCGGCCGCACGCCGGGGAAGTACGTGTAGCCGACGCGACGCGTGATCGGATGATCGGCATAGCCCGTCACCGCGACCGTCTGCACGTCGGTCCCGTAGTGGCTGACCGGATCGACGACGACCGCATCCTCGGCGACGACCCCGAGCTCGGCGACGAGACCGGCGAGATCCGCATCGAGCACGTAGCCGACATCGAGCAGCAGGATCGCGGCGCCGCCCGCGGCGAGATAGCGACGCAGCGCGACGCTCTCGGCCGGCGCGAACGGGCGCCGCGGGCCGGCGACGACCACGGCGCTGCAGCGCGCGGGCACGCCGGCGCCGGACGCGAGCGCAATCGCCGTGACGTCGTAGCCGAGGCCGAGCAGCGAGCGCCGCCAGCGCCCGACGCCGTGCGTGCTGGTCTCGATCACCATCGAGGCCGGATCGTCGTGGGCATGGGCGCCCAGCGACTCGACCTCGTTGCGAAACTCGCGGTTCTCGACCGGCAGCTCGCGATGGCCTTCCACGAAACAGAACTCGACGCGACGTTCGCGCAGCGCGCGCTGGATACCGATTGCGAACTCGCGCTCGTCGGTGCTGTGCACCAGCAGCTTGCGCTCGTCGCTCTCGATCAGCGCGGCGTTGTAGAGCTTGACGCCGGCAGTGCGCGCGAGGCTCGGCTGCTTGTCGGGATCGACGCCGCGTACCTCGAGCAGCGGGTTCTCGGCCGCCATCCGCCGCAGCATGTCCAGCGCGCGGCGCGCGTTCGGATCGCTGCCCTGGTAGTAGTAGGTCACCTGCACGGGTCGCGTCAGCGCGCGCGCGACCGCCAGCGCCTGCGCCGCGGGCGTGTGCAGGTGCTCGCGCGTCAGATCGAGCTGCGTGTCGTGCAGGGTCAGCGCGGCGATCGCCAGCACCGCGACGGCGCCGCCGCCGGCGGCGACGAGCGCGGCATGCAGGCGTCGCCGTCCCGCGCTGCGGCCGCGGATGAGCGGCAGGCTCATCCCCCACGCGAACAGCATGCCCAGCGCGATCGCCCAGCCTAGCGCCCACGCGAGACCGGCCCATTCGACGGCGTGCTCGTGCATCTCAGCGCCGCGCGAGCGCGCGCACGGCGAGGAACAGGCCGAGCAGCGTCGCCGTGACGAAGAAGCCCGCATCCGACAGGTGCAGCGCGCCGGTCGCGAAGGGCGTGAAATGCGCGAGCAGCGAGCAGTTCAGCACCAGCTCGTCCCACGGCGCCGGCAGCACGGCGGCCAGCGAGTCGATCAGCCACAGCAGCAGCGCCAGCCCGATCGTCAGCGTCGCCGCGACGACCTGGTTCGCCGTCATTGCCGACAGCGCGAGCCCCAGCGCCGCGAGCAGCGAAGCGAGCAGCACGAGGCCGAGACAGCCGCCGTAGATCGTCCCCCAGTCCGGTTTGCCGAAGGCGGCGAGGACGAGCGGATAGACGAAGGTCGGCACCAGCATCGCGAGCACCAGCGCCATCGTCGCGACGTACTTCGCGAGCACCACCTCGCGCTCGCGCACGGGCGTGGCGAGCAGCAGCTCGAGCGTGCCGTGGCGCCGCTCCTCGGCCAGCATGCGCATCGTCACGAGCGGCACGAACAGGAGCAGCAGCGTCGCCGCCTGGAACACGATGCGCACCAGCGCGGCGCTGCGCGTCATCGCGAGATTGGTGACGAAGGAATAGCCCATCACGAACAGGAATACCGCGATCAGCACATAGGCGATCGGCTGCACGAACAGGCCGCGCAGCTCCTTGCCGACGAGCGGCACGAAGGCCCGCACGGGACTCATTGGCGCAGCGGGGCGGTCATGTCGAGGAAGCGACGCTCGAGCGCGCCGGGCCGCGCCGCGTCGACGGCGACTTCGCCGAGCAGGCGGCCGTGCTGCAGCACCAGCGCGCGGTGCGCGACGCGCTCGATCTCGGCCAGCACGTGCGAGGTCACGAGCACGGCATGCGCGGCGGCGAGCTCGGCGATCAGCTCGCGCAGCTCGATCACCTGCCAGGGATCGAGCCCGTTGGTCGGCTCGTCGAGGATCAGCAGCGGCGGATCGCCGACGAGGCCGAGCGCGAGGGCGACGCGCTGGCGAAAGCCGCGCGACAGACGGCCGACCGGCGAGCGCCGCACGCCGTCGAGCCGCAGGCGCTGGCACACGCGATCGCGCTCACGCCGCGCCTCGGCCTTCGTCAGGCCTTTCAGGCGCGCGTAGAAGTCGATGGTCTCGTCGACCGTCAGGTACGGATAGAGCGTCGGATCCTCGGGCACGAAGCCGAGCCGGCGGCGCGCCGCCGCGCCGTCCCGCGCGACGTCGTAGCCGCAGATTTCGGCGCTGCCGGCCGCGGGCGCGAGATAGCCCGTCAGCAGCCGCAGGCAGGTGCTCTTGCCGGCGCCGTTCGGCCCCAGCATGCCGAGCACCTCGCCGCGTGCGAGCGTGAAGCCGACATCGTCGAGGACGCGCCGGCGGCCGTAGTCGTAACTCAGGCCGACGGCGCGGATCGCCGCAGGCGCGGCGACGGCGGCGGGCTGCTCGTTGAATGCCGGCATGCGCCGCGTTCAGGAACCGCCGTGATCCACCGGAAGCGTGGCGTGCACTTATTCGTAGAACTCGGGCGCCTTCTTCAGGGCCTTCCACGCGTCCGGATCGTGCGAGGTGAAGTAGCTCGCGTTCTCGGTCGAGATCATGCGTCGGATCCAGTCGTAGCCTCTGACGATGCCGACCGGATCGTAGGCGAGCACGACGTTCGGGATGAGGTTCTTCTCGACGTTGTCGCGGAAATAGGCCGCGTCGCTGGTCAGCACCACCGTGCCGGTCTTCGGCAGCCGCACCACCAGCATCTGCGTGCCCTTGGTATGGCCGCGCGAGCGGTGGATCACGACGCTGCCGTCGCCGAACAGATCGAAGTCGCCCTTGATGCGCAGCATGTCGAAGGCGCTGGGCTTGCTGACGCCGACGCCGGAGCGCAGCACCGCGACGTCGTCCGGGATGTAGGCCGCGGCGAAGGGCTCGTCGGGGAACATCGCGAAGGACAGCTCGTCTTCCTGGATGACGATCGTCGAATTCGGGAAGCGGCCGACGTTGCCGCCGTGATCGAGATGCATGTGACTGACGACGACGTACTTGATGTCGTTGGTGGTCAGGCCGATCTTCGCGAGCTGCGCGTCCATCGCATGCTCCTGCGTCATCTTCGGCTGGAAGATCTCGGCGAGCTTGCCCCAGTAGCCTGCATCGCTGATCACCTTGTCGTTGTTGCCGGTGTCGAACAGGACGTTGCCCTTCGGGTGCTTGATCACGAAGAAACCGATCGGGATTTCGATCTTCGGCTCCATCGGCGCGAGGTTCTGCAGGAACCCCTTGCCGAGCATCATCGTGCCCGAACTGAACAGATACAGCTGCAT
>JBFWSI010000172.1:0-7538 GCA_050248455.1 Gammaproteobacteria bacterium
TGGTCCGCCGCCGCGCGCCGGGGCGTCGCGTGCTCGCGATCGTCAAGGCCGATGCCTATGGTCACGGGCTGATCCGCGTCGCGCGTGCGCTCAGCGGAGCCGATGCCTTCGGCGTCGCGTCGATCGAGGAAGCGGTGCGCCTGCGCGATGCCGGCATCACGCAGGCGATCGTGTTGCTCGAAGGACCGTTCGAGGCGAGCGAGCTCGCGGAAATCGGCGTGCACGGCCTCGAGTCCGTGGTGCACAACCACGAGCAGGTCGAATGGTTCGCGCGCCAGGAGCGCGTGACGCCGCTGTGGATCAAGATCGACACCGGCATGCACAGGCTCGGCTTCGCGCTCGACGAGGTGCCCGCCGTCGTCGAGCGCCTCGCCGGACGCGACCGCCGCCTGCGCCTGATGACGCATTTCGCGAGCGCTCATCTGCACGGCGATGCGAGCGTCGACACCCAGCTCGCGCGCTTCGCGGCGCTTGCCGAGTCGCGCGCGAACGAGGCCTGCCTCGCGAATTCGAGCGCGATCCTCGCCTGGCCGGCGACGCACGGGGACTGGGTGCGGCCCGGGCTCGCGCTCTACGGCGTGTCGCCGTTCGACGCGACGCCAGGCAGCGAGCTCGGCCTGACGCCGGCGATGACGGTGACCTCGGCGCTGATCGCGGTGAAGTCCGTGCCCGCCGGCGGCGGCGTCGGTTACGGCAAGGCCTACACCTGCGCGCGCGATATGCGCATCGGCATCGTCGCCTTCGGCTATGCGGACGGTTACCCGCGGCAGGCGGCGACGGGCACGCCGGTGCTCGTCGACGGCGTCTGCACGCAGGTCCTCGGCGAGGCCTCGATGGACATGATGACGGTCGATCTCACGCCGCTGCCGCAGGCGCGCGTCGGCGATCCCGTCGTGCTGTGGGGCGACGGCCTGCCGGTCGAGCGCATCGCGCGCTGCGCGGGCACGATCCCGTACGAGCTGCTCTGCCGCATGCGCATGCGCGCGCACTTCGTGGAGCTCGACGCGTGAAGGCGCCGAAGCGCCAGTACCAGTGCGAGCAGTGCGGCGCGACGGCCACGAAGTGGGCCGGGCAGTGCGGGGAGTGCGGCCAGTGGAACACGCTGGTCGAGACGCTGGTCGTGCCGGCACCGAGCGCGCCGCCGCGCTACGCGAACTACAGCGGCGATGCGCCGCGCATCGTCAATCTCGCCGACGTCGCGGCCGCCGAGGAGCCGCGCATGCCGACGGGCCTGTCCGAGCTCGATCGCGTGCTCGGCGGCGGTCTGGTACCGGGCTCGGTCGTGCTGATCGGCGGCGATCCCGGGATCGGCAAGTCGACGCTGCTGCTGCAGAGCCTCGCGCACTACGGCGGGATCGGCGTGCCGACGCTGTACGTCAGCGGCGAGGAATCCGCGGCGCAGATCGCGCTGCGCGCCGATCGCCTGAAGCTCGCGCGCGCGCACCTGCGTCTGCTGACCGAGACCGACATCGAGCGCGTGCTCGCGATCGCGACGCAGGAAAAGCCCTCGGTGCTGGTCATCGATTCGATCCAGACCGTCTACACGCCGGCGCTGAGCTCCGCGCCCGGCAGCGTCGCGCAGGTGCGCGAGTGCGCGGCGCAGCTCGTGCGCTACGCGAAGGCGACGCAGACCGCCGTCTACCTCGTCGGCCACGTGACGAAGGAGGGCGCGCTGGCCGGGCCGCGCGTGCTCGAGCACATGGTCGACGCCGTGCTCTACTTCGAAGGCGAGCTCGGCGGACGCTATCGCCTCGTGCGCGCGTTCAAGAACCGTTTCGGCGCCGTCAACGAGCTCGGCGTGTTCGGCATGACCGACCGCGGCCTGCGCGAAGTGACGAATCCCTCCGCGATCCTGCTGTCGCGGCACGAGCAGCCCGTGGCCGGCAGCGTCGTGATGGTCACGCGTGAAGGCACGCGGCCGCTGCTCGTCGAGGTGCAGGCGCTGGTCGACAGCAGCGCGCTCGGCAATCCGCGACGCGTGACGGTCGGCCTCGACGGCAATCGCCTGGCGATGCTGCTCGCCGTGCTGCATCGGCACGGCGGCGTATCGACCGCCGGGTGCGACGTGTTCGCCAACATCGTCGGCGGCGTGCGCGTCACCGAGACCGGCGGCGATCTCGCGGTGGTGCTCGCGGTGCTGTCCAGCCTGCGCGATCGGCCCGTGCCGGGCGATCTCGTCGTGTTCGGCGAGATCGGGCTCGCCGGCGAGATCCGACCCGTGCAGAACGGCCCCGAGCGCCTGCGCGAAGCCGCCAAGCACGGCTTCAAGCGCGCGATCGTGCCGAAGGCCAATGCGCCGAAGCAGGCCGAGCTTGAGCTGATCGCCGTTTCCCGCCTCGCCGACGCGCTCGGCGAGATCTGACAGGCGCCCGTTCCCTTACGCGCGCCGCTCGTAGTTTGGGCTTCCTCAGTCGGCCCAAGCGACGGCCTCTCAGTGCATGAGCTGATGCTGGAGCAGATAGAGGCCGGCGCCCGCCAGGTAGCCGAGCAGCGCGAGACCGCTGATCCGTTTCACGTACCAGAAGAAGTGGATGCGCTCGAGCCCCATCGCCGCGACGCCGGCCGCCGAGCCGATGATCAGGATCGAGCCGCCGGTGCCGGCGCAGTAGGCGAGGAAGCTCCACAGGAAATGATCCGGCGGATAGTCGGCGAGGCTGTACATGCCCATCGCTGCCGCCACGAGCGGCACGTTGTCGACGATGGCGCTCGCGAGCCCGATGACGAGGACGATCAGATCCTGCCGGCCGATCGTGTCGTCCAGCCATTGCGCGAGGGCGCTCAGCACCTGCGTGTGCTCGAGCGTCGCGACCGCGAGCAGGATGCCGACGAAGAAGACGATCGAGCCCATGTCGATGCGGCTCAGCGCATGCGCGAGGGTCAAGTGCTGCTTGTGGAGGTCCTCCTTGTGCCGGTGCACCAGATCACCGACCAGCCACAGGATGCCGAGGCCGAACAGCACCCCCATGAACGGCGGGAGATGCGTGAGGGTCTTGAATACCGGCACGGCGATCAGGATCCCGATGCCGAGATAAAATATCAGCTTGCGCTCGAAATCGGTGGTATTGGGCGCGCCGTGCTCGTCCGCCTGGACGGCGGGGGCGATCACGGGTCTGCCGCGCAGCATGAAGGCGGTCACGGCCAGCGGCACGGCGAGGCTCGCTACCGCCGGCAGGAACACCGACTCCATGATGGCCAGCGTGGTGATCTGGCCGCCGATCCACAGCATCGTCGTCGTCACGTCGCCGATCGGCGACCACGCGCCGCCGGCATTGGCGGCGATGACGATGATGCCGGCGAAGAACAGCCTGTCCTCGTGCCGCGCGAGCAGCTTGCGCATCAGCGAAATCATCACGATGGTCGTGGTGAGGTTGTCGAGCGTGGCACTGAGGAAGAAGGTGACGAGGCCGACCAGCCACATCAGCGACGGCAGCGTCGTCGTCCGGATCTTGTTCGTGATCACTTCGAAGCCGTTGTGGGCGTCGATCACCTCGACGATGGTCATCGCGCCCATCAGGAAAAACACGATCTGTGCCGTCCCCATGACGGATTCGCCGAGCTCGTGCGCGACTTCGGCATGATCGGCGGCGAGGGTGGCATAGATCGTCCACATCAGGCCGGCCCCAATCAGCGCCGAGGCGGACTTGTTGATGCGCAGCGGATGCTCGAATGCGATGGCGGCGTAGGCGACGACGAAGATCGCGACGAGGACGGTCACCATCGGCGGATCTCCGTTGGGAGACGAACGCAGGCGAGAAGGGAGAGGAAGCGCGCGATGGAAACCTCGGGTGAGGGGGGACGGCACGGCAAGGACCACATGGGCATGAGGCATCCCGTGCGGCGGCCCGACCTGCACGATGCCTGCCCGCGGCAAGCATCATTGGCCACGAACACCCGGGACGGAGTGTAACCACAGCGCGGCTCCAAGCGGAACGGGGCCGGCCGAAAATTTTTGCGAGCGAGTCGCAGGTTGCCGTGAAAGAGACGTGAACGCCTGCGCGGGCATGACGCGGCGAGCCTATCTTTCATGATGGGGGACGCTGCACGCACCTCATGAATGTCGCGCCGATGCAGGAAGCCCCAACATCTCGTCGTGACGCGGAACCTCGGGCTTCTTGCGTCAGCCTGCGCTGTGCACACCCGACGGCAACCGTTTGGCGATGCTGCTCGTCGTGCTGCATCGGCACGGCGGCGTCGACCGCCGGTCGAGACGTGTTCGCCAACATCGTCGGCGACGTGCGCGTCACCGGGACTGGAAGCGGTCTCGCAGTGCCGCTCGCGATCGTGCCCGAGGCGAATGCACCGAGGCAGGCCGCGCGCGATCCGATCGCCGTTCCCCGCCTCGCCGATGCACTCGGCGAGAGCGGGACCGCGGGACCGCGGGGCCGCTCGACGCCAGCGCCGATCGCGGTCGATCTTCCTGCCCGCGCTCGGTAAAATCGTGTCCGGGTGTCGGCCGCGCGTCGCGGCGAGACAGGTGCATGCGTGGTCGGGCCGCCGCGCGGAGTGCTTGCGATCATGAATCGACACCCTGTCCGGCAGGAGGTGCCGCGCGTCCAGTATTTGGCCGAGCGTGCCTTCACCGCCTTCGAGCGCTTTCTCCACGTCGAAGCCCTCAGCGGCATCGTGCTGCTGACGGCCGCGGCAGTCGCCCTGATCTGGGCCAATTCTCCGCTGGCCGACGCTTATCACGCGCTGTGGCATGCGCCGCTGTCGATCGGCCTCGGCGACTTCGTGTTCTCACGATCGCTGCACTTCTGGATCAACGATGCCTCGATGACCCTCTTCTTCCTGGTCGTCGGGATGGAGATCCGCCGCGAGCTGCATGAAGGCGCATTGAGCAGCTTGCGCCAGGCGGCGCTGCCGCTGGCCGCTGCCGTCGGCGGCGTGCTCGTACCAGCGCTGATCTACCTGAGCCTGAATTCCGATACGCTGCGACGGGACGGCTGGGCCGTGCCCACCGCGACCGACATCGCGTTCGCCGTCGGCGTGCTCGCGCTGCTGGGGCGATCGATACCTGCCAAGGTCCGGATTTTCCTGCTGGCCCTGGCCGTCATCGACGACATCATCGCGGTGCTGATCATCGCGGTCTTCTATTCCGGCGGGCTCGCTTACGGCGGCTTCGCCGTGGCCGGCATCGGGCTGCTGCTCGTGCTGGGGCTGCAGCGCATGGGGATCGGCTCGGCCTACGCCTACGTGCTTCCCGGCGCCATTACCTGGGTCGGTTTGCTGACCACCGGCGCGCATCCGAGCCTTGCCGGTGTCGTGCTCGGGTTGATGACGCCGGTGGTGTCCATGCCGATGCGCGAACGACCGCTGGAGGCGGTCGCGCGCATCGCGCGTGAACTGCGCGGTCGGGACGCCGAGGCGGCCAGCGACACGAGTCACTTGACGCTGCCCCTGCGCCAGCTGCGGCTGGCCCAACGCGAGCTGCTGCCGCCGGTGACGCGGGTCCAGGCGGCACTGCACCCGTGGGTCGCCTACGGCGTCATGCCGCTGTTCGCGCTCGCCAATGCGGGCGTCGGCTTCGGTGATGTCGATCTGTCCGTCGCGGGGTCGCAGTGGGCCGTGATCGGTGTCGCGATTGCGCTCGTCGCCGGCAAGCCGCTGGGCGTGGTCGGCGTGAGCTGGCTGGTGGTGCGGCTGGGCTGGTGCAGCTTGTCGCCTGAACTGCCCTGGAGCGGCATTTGCCTGATCGGTCTGCTCGCCGGCATCGGCTTCACGATGTCGATCTTCATCGCGATGCTCGCCTTTGCCGATGAGGCCCTGTTGAACGCCGCCAAGCTCGGCGTGCTGCTCGGCTCGCTCGTGGCCGCGATGCTCGGCCTCGGCTGGGGCGCGCTGTACGCCCGACGTCTGCGCACGGCAGCCGGGACATGCGTCCCTTCGTAGCCCGGATGGGCGCAGCGTAGCCGGAATCTTCGACGCGATGTCCGAGCGCCGGTTACGAGGGGATCAGTCTCCCGTCTGCTCGTCGCCGCCGGGCGCAGGCGCGGCGGAGGCCGCGGCGACCGGCGGGAACACGCGCGCGCTGCGCACGGCGTGCTCGCTGCTGTGGACGACTTCGAGCGTGTAGTCGCCGATGCGCAGGCTGGTGCCGGCATCCGGGATGTCCTCGAGGGCTTCGAGGATCAGACCGTTCAGGGTCTTCGGGCCGTGCTCGGGCAGCGTCCAGTCGAAGGCGCGGTTGAGCTCGCGCACGTTGGCCGTGCCGTCGACGACGAAACTGCCGTCGGCCTGGCGATAGACTTCGCGCACGCCGAACTGCGGCACGGTGGTGAACTTGCCGACGACCTGCTCGAGCAGGTCGTCGATCGTCACCAGGCCCTCGATGTCGCCGTACTCGTCGACCACCAGCGCCATGCGCTGGCGATCGCGCTGGAAGTTGACGAGCTGCGCGTGGAGGTTCGCCTTCACCGGCACGAAATGCGCGGGTGTCAGCAGCGCTTCGATCTGCGTCGCGTCGAGCTCCGCCGAAGGACGGAACAGGCGGTTCAGGTTGCGCATGTGCAGGATGCCGACGACGTGATCGAGCGTGCCGCGATAGCAGGGCACGCGCGTATGGCGGCAGGACTTCAGCTGCTCGGCGACGTCGACCCAGGGCTTGTCGAGATCGATCGCGACGATGTCGGCGCGCGGCACCATGATGTCCTCGACCGTCACGTCCTCGAGATCGAGAAGGCCGAACAGCATGTCGCGATGCTTCTGCGGGATCAGCGCGCCGGCTTCGCGCACCGCCGTGCGCTGCTCCTCGCGATCGGCCGGGTCGCGCGCACCGCGCGCCGCGTCCGCGCGTAACAACAGGTGCGACAGGCCGCTCAGCGCGGCGATCAGCGGCTGCAGGAGCCGCAGCAGCGGCGCGAGCAGCCAGGACGAGGGATAGGCGATCCTCTCCGGATGCACGGCGGCGGCCGATTTCGGGATCAGCTCGCCGAACAGCACGACGACGAGGGTGACGGCGCAGGTGACGGCGAGCAGGTTCACGTCGCCGAGCCAGTGCAGCGCGCCGAAGGTCGCGATCTGCGCCAGCAGGATGACGACGAAACGGTTGCCGAGCAGCACGAAGCCGACGTAGCGCTCGGGTCGATCGAGCAGACGCTGCACGCGACTCGCACCGGCATGGCCGTTGTCGGCGAGCTGCCGCAGGTGATGGCGGTTCAAGGCCATCACCGCCGTCTCCGACGCCGAGAACCATGCCGCCAGCACGATGAGGACGAGCAGCGCCCCCACGAGGTGGTAAATCGAGTAGTGCTCCAAGCGGCGCCGTCCCGGCCCTCAGATCCGGTTCAGGATCAGTTCGAGCACGATCTTGGTGCCGAAGAAGGCCAGCGCCAGCAGCGCGAAGCCGGCGGTGACGTAGCGGATCGCATGGCGCCCGCGCCAGCCGAAATGCCAGCGCCCCGCGACCAGGGTCGCGAACACGCCCCACGCGAGCACCGAGAAGACAATCTTGTGCGTGAGGTGCTGGGCGCTGATGTCGGCGGTGTAGATCGCGCCGAGCACGAGGCTCACCGTCAGCAGCACGAAGGCCATCAGCGTGA
>JBFWSI010000173.1:0-7517 GCA_050248455.1 Gammaproteobacteria bacterium
AGTAGGTGTCCTTGAAGCGCTCGTGATCGCCATACACCGTGCGCATCTGGCCCGGCCACGAGCGTTTGATGACGAGCGCGCCCTCGGCCGGCCCGTGCAGCTCGTTGCCCTTCTCGTCGAGCAGCGCGGGCTCGATGCCGAAGAACGGCAGCGTCGCCGAGCCCGGCTTCAGCTGGCGCGCGCCGGGCAGCGGCGTGATGAGGATGCCGCCGGTCTCGGTCTGCCACCAGGTGTCGACGATCGGGCAGCGTTCGTCGCCGACCGTGCGGTAATACCACTCCCAGGCCTCCGGGTTGATCGGCTCGCCGACCGAGCCGAGCAGGCGCAGCGACGCGCGACTCGTCTTCTTCACCGGCCCGTCGCCCTGGCCCATCAGCGCGCGGATCGCGGTCGGTGCGGTATAGAAGGTGTTGACCTTGTGCTTGTCGATGACCTGCCAGAAGCGACTGCCGTCCGGGTAGGTCGGCACGCCCTCGAACATCAGCGTCGTCGCGCCGTTCGCGAGCGGGCCGTAGAGGATGTACGAATGTCCCGTGACCCAGCCGACGTCCGCCGTGCACCAGTAGATGTCGCCGTCGCGGTAGTCGAAGACGTAGCGATGCGTCATCGCCACGAACAGCAGATAGCCGCCGCTGGTGTGCAGCACGCCCTTCGGCTTGCCGGTCGAGCCCGAGGTGTAGAGGATGAAGAGCGGATGCTCGGCGTCGACGATCTCGGGCGCGCAGTCGGCGCTCGCCGCGGCCGTCGCCTCGTGGTACCAGACATCGCGGCCGTCCTGCCACGCGATCTTGCCGCCGGTGCGGCGGACCACGAACACCGTGTGCACGTCCGGGCAGTGCTCCAGCGCGCGATCGGTGTTCGCCTTCAGCGGCACGCTGCGGCCGCCGCGCAGGCCCTCGTCGGCGGTGACGACGACGCGGCAATCCGAGTCGAGGATGCGATCCTTCATCGCCTCCGGCGAGAAGCCGCCGAACACCACCGAATGCACGGCGCCGATCCGCGCGCAGGCAAGCATCGCGACCGCGGCCTCGGGAATCATCGGCATGTAGATCGACACGCGATCCCCCGGCTTCACGCCGCGCGCCTTCAACGCGTTCGCGAAGCGGCACACCGCCTCGTGCAGCTCGCGGTAGGTGACGCTGCGCTGTTCGTCGGGGCTGTCGCCTTCCCACAGGATCGCGACCTGATCGCCGCGCGTCGCGAGATGGCGGTCGACGCAGTTGTAGGCGACGTTGAGACGAGCGCCTTCGAACCAGCGGATGTCGACCGTGTCGAAATTGCAGTTCGAGACGCGGTCCCACTGCCGATCCCAGCTCACGAAGCGCTCGGCCTGCGCGGCCCAGAAGGCGTCCGGATCCCGCAGCGATTCGCGATACATCGCCTCGTACGTCGCGCTGTCGACGTAAGTGCGGGCCAGCGCGTCGGCCTTGATCGGATACACCGTTTCGGCGGTCATGGAGCTCCCCTCGTCTGTCTGTCGGGTCCCGCGTCGGGGACCGGCCCGAGTATAGCCAAGCGTGTCTCCGGAGGCATCGCCGCCGCGCGATTGCGCGGCGGGCCGGGCGGACCGTAAGGTGACGACCGACGTTCTCACGGAGATTCCGATGTCGTCCCTCGAATTCGCCACCGCCCTGCGCGCCGTGGCCGACGCCTGCGCCGTCACGCGCGCGGTCCAGCAGCGCCTCGGCGCCATCCAGGCCATCACGAAGGACGATCGCTCGCCGGTGACCGTCGCCGATTTCGCCGCGCAGGCCATCGTAGGACTGCGCCTCGGCACGGCCCTGGGCAGCTTCGCGATGATCGGCGAGGAGTCGGCCGCCGAGCTGCGCGCGAGCGACGCACTGGCCCGCGCGGTCGCCGACGCCGTGCGCACGGTGTGCCCGGGCGCGTCCGACGCCGCGGTGCTCGACGCGATCGACTGCGGCGATCACGATCCCGTGACGGCCGCCGACGTGCGCCGCTACTGGACGCTCGATCCCGTCGACGGCACCAAGGGCTTTCTGCGCGGCGGCCAGTACGCGGTGTCGCTCGCGCTGATCGAGGACGGCGAGGTCACGCTCGGCGTGCTCGGCTGCCCGAATCTCGGCGCCGACACCGCGCGCGCCTTCGACGATCCCGATCCCGTCGGCACCCTGTTCCATGCGCGACGCGGCGGCGGCGCGTGGAGCCTGCCTTCCAACCATCCGGATGCGCGCGCCACGCGCGTCGTCGTCGACACCGGGCGCACGCTGCGCGAGATGCGCGTGTGCGAATCGGTCGAGTCCGGCCATTCGCGGCACGATTTCACCTCGCGCATCGTCGCCCATCTCGACGCGCGCGGGACGCCGGCGCGCCTCGACAGCCAGGCCAAGTACGCCGTCGTCGCGCGCGGCCAGGCCGATGCGTATCTGCGACTGCCGACGAGCTACAGCTACGTCGAGAAGATCTGGGATCACGCCGCCGGCAAGATCGTCGCCGAGGAAGCGGGCGCCGTCGTCACCGACATCGCAGGCAAGGCGCTGGACTTCGCGCACGGCGCGACCTTGTCGCAGAACCGCGGCGTGGTGTGCGCGACGCCCGCGTTCCATCCCGCGCTGCTCGACGCGATCGACACGCTGATGCCCTGAACGCGCGCCGCTCGTTGGACTGCAGCTCCGCACCGTCGAAAACGGGGCGCTGCGAAGCTGCAATTTTTCGATCGTGCTGTTACTTTCCTCATCGACCATGCGCGATCGGCGCAGGCAGTCCCGATCGATCGCGGCACGCAGCTGCTCGAGAAACGAGCTAACGATAAAAACGATGAAACGGAGCACGCGCGGCGTGCGAGTCGAATCCGCCACCGCCGCGCTGCGGTCGGCGACCGGGGCCGCGACCTGCTCCGCGCAGAGGAAGCCATCGATGGGCGCCAGACCCATGAAGCCGCCTTATCGCGTGCTCGTCGTCGACGACCACAAGTTCGTCTGCGAGATGCTCGCGCACAAGCTCGCCGTCGATCGCAGCATCGAGATCGTCGGCATCGCGAACCACGGGGCGACCGCCGTCGAAATCGCGCGCGACCGCGACGTCGACATCGCGCTGCTCGACATGACGCTGGAACAGGAAGACGGCCTGGGCGTGGCGCGGCAGCTGCTCGCCGCGCGGCCGCAGCTGCGCATCATCGGCCTCTCGATGCACGACCACAGCCACTACCCGATCGCGCTGCTCGAGCTCGGCGGCATGGGCTTCCTGACCAAGCGCACCTCGGCGCGGGAAATCGGCGAGGCGGTGCGGCGCGTCGCCGGCGGCGGCATGGCGGTGAGCCCGGAAATCGCGGTGTTCCTCGCGACGCACACCTACGGCAATCCCGTCGAGCGAATCCGCCAGCTCACGAGCAAGGAAATCGAAGTTCTCGGCCGGGTCGCGAGCGGGCTGCCGGTGAAGGACATCGCGCGCGTGCTGGGCCTCACCGAGAAGACGGTGCAGGGCCATCGCAACAACCTGCGCAAGAAGCTCGGCGCGCGCACCGACGTCGAGCTGTGCCTGCTCGCGCTGAAGGCGGGCATCGTCGACCTGCACCGCCTGCAGCTGCCGGGCCCCTGAGCCGTGCTCGGCGCGCGGTCATGGCGCGACGAGCCACACGTAGTAGACGCCACAGGCGACGAGCGTCATCCCGCCCCAGATCTGCAGCCAGCGCTGGCGGCCGTAGATGCCGCCCGCCACGAGGATCACGCCGACGAAGAGCGTGAGCCACACGGTCAGGGACACGAAGTCGTCGGTCAGCGGGACCTGCGTCCCGAGCTGTTCGGGCAGCTGCCCGTCACGGTAGCGCATGGAAGCTCAGGGGGCGTAGGCAAGGACTTCGATTTCGACCAGCGCGCCGGGCAGCACGAGGTCGCAGACGACCGTCGCGCGCACCGGCGGCTGCGTCGGGAAGTGCTCGGCATAGACGGTGTTGAAGCGCGCGAAGTCTTCGCGATTGACGATCCATACCGTCGATTTCACGACCTGATCGAGCGTGCACCCCGCCTCGCGCAGGACTTCCCGTATGTTGGCGAGGCACTGCCGCGTCTGCGTCTCGATGTCGTCGCCGGCGAGACGGCCGCCCGCGTCGAGGCCGTGCTGCCCCGACAGCAGCACGAACTCGCCGGCGCGCACCGCCTTCGACAGCGGCAGGCATTTGCCGTCCGCGAGCTTCAGTTGACCTCCGATGATCTTGTGTGCCATGTCGGCCCTCCCCTCCAGTCGATTAACAGGCGATTACTGCGTGGCGCGCCGGATGCGCGCGATGCCGAGCGTCAGTGCCGGCAGCGTGAACACGACGAGAAAGCACCAGGCGAGCGTGCCGTAGCCGCGCGCGATCAGATCGACGATCCCCGCGCGCGCCAAGGCCACGCTCGCCGTGAACGCGAGCCCCGCGACCGCGGCATGCGCCCACTTCGGCAGCGGCCGCGCGCGCCGCTCGGCGCTCCAGGCGTCGAGCCGCTCGTTGAGTCCCTGCAGCACGCCGACCCCGGTCTGCACGATGGTAACGAACAGCAGGCCGACGTACACCCACAGGAAGGCGCGCGTCCCGAACGCGGCGATCATCGCGTAGGCGGGCAGGGCCTCGTCGACGACGGCGGGATAGCGGGCGAGGAAGCTCAGGTGCAGCACCAGTGCGGGCAGGATGCCGGCGAAGGCCGCCACCGCCGCCGCGCCGACGGCCTCGCGTCGCGTGCGCACGGCCGTCGTCGCATACAGCAGCACCGGCACCAGCGCGCTGTTGTAGAGCGTGAACTCGAGGCCGCTGAGCCACCAGCCCGGCACGACGTCGGCGGCCGCGAGCGTACGCAGCACGGCGCCGCCGCCCTGCGTCGCAATCAGGGCGCCGTAGGCGAGCAGGCCTGCGCTCAGCGCGATCGCGCCCGCCGTCAGCGTCGCCTCGACGAGGCGGCGACCGAAGAAATTGCAGGCGACGACGGCGACGAGCACCGCGGCCGTGCCCGTACGCGCATCGAGGCCGAAGGTGCTCGCCAGCGTCAGCCCCGCCGCCGATCCCGTCACCGCGAGCACGATCACGAGCAGCAGGACGAAGCAGACTTCGTAGGCCGGCCACCAGTCGCCGAGCAGCTCGCGCACGAAGCTGCGGTAGTCGTAGACGCGGAACACGCGCGCGAACTCGAAGCAGGCGGCGAGCACGGCCGTCAGGCCGAGCATGACGAGCGCGATCGCGAGCAGGCCGCCGAGCGCGCCGTACTGCGTCATGTACTCCGCGACCTCGCGGCCCGTGCCGTAGGCCCCGCCGACGATCACCGATTGGAACACCCCTGCCGGCACGAGCCATACCGCCACGCGACGACGCCAGCCGCCGTCTGCGCCACTCATGCCGTGTCCTTCCTGCGTAGGGTTTCGTTCGCGCATCGTGCTTGCTCGAGATCGCGGCATTCTAGCGCCGCCTCCGTCCCGCAGCCTTGTGCCGCGCCGGCCCGGATTCCGCGCCACGCGGGATTCTCATTCCTCTCGCCGGGCCCTTCCGTCCGTCGTTGACTTCACCGACGCGCTTGGTCAGGCTTGCCCCGCCGCGGGGCCGCCCGGGCGCAGGTACCGGATTCGCCGATCGACCGCAGCCCGTTCGCAGTACGCGAGCAGCGCGGAGGAATTCATGTCGCAGTCGCCGTCCATCCTCGCCAAGGAGCGCATCGTCGCGGGCCCCGGCTTCCATCGCTGGTTGATCGCGCCGGCCGCGCTCGGCATCCACCTCTGCATCGGCTCGGTCTACGCGTGGAGCCTGTTCAATCCCGCGCTGGTCAAGCGCATCGGCGTCGTCACCAGCGCGGCCGACGACTGGACGCTGAAGGAAGTCGTCTGGATCTTCACCGTCGCGATCGTGTTCCTGGGGCTGTCGGCCGCGGTGGCCGGCAAGTGGCTCGAGAAGGTCGGGCCGCGCATGGTCGGCGTCGTCGCCACCGCATGCTGGGTCGGCGGCTTCGTGATCGGCGGTCTCGGCATCGTGAGCGGCCAGCTGTGGCTGCTCTACGTCGGCTACGGCGTCGTCGGCGGCTGCGGGCTGGGCCTCGGCTACGTGTCGCCGGTCAGCACCCTGATCCGCTGGTTCCCCGATCGGCGCGGCATGGCGACCGGCCTCGCGATCATGGGCTTCGGCGGCGGCGCGATGCTCGCGCAGCCAATGATCGAAGGTTTCCTCCATCACTATCACGAGCTGCCGACCTACGTCGGCACGACCGCCGACGTCGAGCTCGTCACCGACGCCGGCCGCCGCTACGTCGAGCGCGACGGTCGTCGCCATGAGGTCGTCGTCGTCGGCGCCAACGACGTCGCGACGATGATCGAACCCGGCCCCGAAGGCGTCTATCTCGTCGGCACGGGCTCGGTCGGCGTCGCCGAGACCTTCTTCACGCTCGCCGCGATCTACCTCGTCGTGATGCTCGGCGCGGCCTTCCTCTACCGCGTGCCGGCACCCGACTGGCAGCCGCCCGGCTGGACACCGCCGCCGGAGGACGACGGCCACGGCCGCATGATCACGCGCCATCACGTCGACATCGACGAGGCGCTGAAGACGCCGCAGTTCTATCAGCTGTGGATCATGCTGTGCTTCAACGTCACCGCCGGGATCGGCGTGCTGGCCGTCGCCAAGACGATGATGACGGAGATCTTCGGCACCACGCTGCCGACGATCGTCGACTCCACCTTCGCCGCGACCTACGTGCTGATGATCAGCCTCTTCAACATGCTCGGTCGCTTCGGCTGGGCGAGCGCCTCCGACTGGCTGGGCCGCAAGCGCACCTACACCATCTTCTTCGGTCTCGGCATCGTGCTGTACTGCTCGATTCCCTATTTCGCCGCCCAGGTCAGCGTCGCGCCGTCCGTGACCTGGCTGGTGCTGTTCTACGCCACGACGATGCTGATCTTCACGATGTACGGCGGCGGCTTCGCGACGATCCCCGCCTATCTCGCCGATCTCTTCGGCACGAGGTTCGTCGGCGGCATCCACGGCCGCCTGCTGACGGCCTGGAGCACGGCCGGCGTGCTGGGCCCGCTCGCGATCACCTCGCTGCGCGAGCACGCGACGAGCGAGGCGATCGGTGGCCTGGTCGCGCAGATCGCGCCGCAGCGCTTCGAGGCGGCGTTCGGCGCCGGCGTCGCCGAGCTCGATCGCCTGGTCGAAGCGAAGACCGTGACGATCGCCAAGCTGATGGAAATCGCGCCGGCCGGTACCGTGGATCCGACGCCCTCGCTCTACAATACGACCATGTATCTGATGGCCGGCCTGCTGGCGCTGGCGCTGGTCGCCAACGCGCTGATGCGGCCGGTCGATTCCAGGCATCATCTGCCGGGCTGAGCGCCCCGGCACGGAGTGTGCGATGACCTTCCCCCTGTTGATGAGCGCGGCGGAGTACCGCGAGTCGCTGCGCCGCTACAAGCCGCGCGTCTATGTCGACGGCAGCCGCGTCGACAGCGTCGCCGACGAACCGCGCCTGCTGCCCGGCATCAACGCGATCGGCGTCACCTACGACTACGCGCGCGAAGAGCAGCAACGCGCGGTGGCCCGTGCGCGCGCC
>JBFWSI010000174.1:0-7502 GCA_050248455.1 Gammaproteobacteria bacterium
GCATCGCCCTGGTGGCAGGACAGGCACAGTGCGGCGCGCGCGGCCGGATCGGTCGTCGGGTACATGCCGGCGGCGAGGTTCGTCGCGTGCTGCGACGTCACCTGCACGTGCGCGCGCAGGAAGCTGCCGCCGGGCCCGTGGCAGCTCTCGCAGCCGACGCCCGCGTCCAGCCGGAATTTCGGTCCGCGCTGCGCCGCCGGGACGAAGGTGCTGTGACAGACGAGGCACTCCGGCGCCGCCGTGGCGTCCGCAAGGCCCAGATTCGTCGCGATGCGCTTGCCCGCCTCGCTCGTCAGCGCGGCATAGGCCTGCGCGTGCGCGTCGTGCGCCTGCCAGATCAGGCGTTCGCGCATCAGCACTGTCGCATTGCGCCACGGCGTCTGCGAGCCGTGGCATTCGGCCGAGCCGCAGGTGTCGACGCCGAGGAAGCGTGCGTCGCGATCGGCCGGCAGCGGCGGCAGCTCGCCCGCGCCGGCGAGCCCGGCCGCGAGCAGCGCGGCGAGCGCGAATACCGTCGGCAACAGCGATCGCGCGCGCATCAGAACTTCAACCGCAGCTCGGCGCGCACGCCGGCGAGGTCGTCCTCGTGCTCGCGCAGGCCGTAGATCGCGTCGGTGCGGAAGATCCACTGCTTCGACAGCGGTCGCTGGTAGCGGGCGCCGACGGCGACCTGATCGCCCTTGGCGACGCGGCCGGGCTTCTCGTCGCTGCCGAAGGGCTTGAGGCCGGCGATTTCGAACACCACCTGCTGATCGAGATTGAACAGGTAGCTGACGCCGAGCGCGCCGCCGTAGGTATCGTTCGCGGTGTCGTCGAGCTTGGGGAAGCCGGTCAGGCCGTCGGTCTCGAAATTGATGCCGGTGTTCTTGAGGATGCCGCCGGCCCCGAAGTCGCGCGCGAGCGACTGCGGCTTGTTGTAGCCGACGAAGAAGTTCGCATAGGGCACGAGCGTCGAGGGCAGGTGCGTGATCAGCGAGTTCTCGATCAGCACCAGCCAGCCATCGGCCGTCTTGGCCCGGCGAGGGCCGGGATCCTGGCCGAAATTGCCGATGAGGCGCATCGAATTCGAAATCTTGCCGAACCAGCGCTTGGTCACGGCCACGGTCGCATTGTGGTAGCTGAAGTCGCCGAGCCCGTCGGCGCGCTTGTCGTTGGTGTAGCCGTAGCCCGCCTCGATGTAGGCCTCGCGCATCTCGATGAAGACCGCGGTGCCGAAGATCTGCGCGGCGTGATCGTCGAACTGGTTGTTCGCCTCGCGCAGCGCGCCCGTCGTCACGCGATCGAAGCCGCTGAAGAAGGTCACGTCCATGTTCGAGATGTCGAGCTTGGGGCTGTTCATCGCGGGCTTCGTGATCGCGCCGCCGAGGATCGCGTCCTCCATCCAGATGCCGTTCTGGAACAGGAGCGGCATCAGGCCGAAGGCGATCGGGATGTCGAAGCCGTGATACTCGTCGGTCAGGCCGTTCACGATCTGGCCGATGTCGCCCTCGAAGAAGAAGGCTTCCGGCGTCAGGTCGAACAGGCCTTCGGTGTCGCCGAAACGATCGCGCTGGTTGCCGCCGAACTCGTAGCGCGTGTTGCGGCCCTTCTCCACGCGATCGAAGGGACGCAGGAAGAGATGCACGCGCTCGGTCGAGGTGATCCGGAAGTCGAGGTTCAGGTTGAGCCGTGCCGCCATCTGCGCGGTGTCCAGCGCGCCGTTGTCGTTGTAGGCCACGCCGAGCCGCAGATCGCCGAAAGCCAGCAGCTGCAGGCGCGCCGGGTTCTTCTCGCCGAGCAGATTGATCGTCTCGCCGAGCGGGCCCGGCTGGTACATCGGATAGCCCCATTCGATCGGCGGGCGCGGGCCGATCACGGCGTACTTGCCGCCGTAGATCGCGAGCTGGGCCTCGACGTCATAGGGCTTGTCGGCATAGCTCGGATCGGGACCGAAGAGCTCGCGCGCGAATTCGGCGGGTTGCGCCTCGGGCGACATCTCGACGGGCTTGCGCGCATGCGCGTGATCGCCGCGCACCTTGCCCTCGGCCGGCTCGGGCACCGCGGCCGGCGGCGCCTCGGCGGCGCCGCGCCGCGGGACGTCCGCCTGCGCGCCGGCCGCGACCAGCGCGAGTGCGGCCATCATCGTTGCGACGCCGATGCGTCTCATGCCTACGCCCCCCGGGCCGATCGCGACGCGGCGTCGCGCGGCCACGTTCATTTGATTTCGAATTCTGCCGCCGACGGATGGAGGTCGATCATCCATTCGTTGATCGATTGCTCCATGTCGACGGTCGCGCCGACGAACTTCATGAAATAGATCGGCTCCGCTCGGCTGCGCATGCGCGACTGCAGGCGATACCGGCCGGGCTTCGTCAGCAGCGACGCCGGCACCTCGTATTTCGCGTAGCGATGGCCCAGCGGCGGCAGGCTGCGGCCTTCCATGCGGATGAATGGCGGATGGTTCAGCACCGTCGTCGGCACGCCCGGCGGCCGGATGTGCGGCAGCTGGTCGAAGTCGAAGTTGATCGGGAGATACATCTCGCGATCGGTGCCCTTGACGTTGGTGGTCAGGAACTTCGTCTGCAGGTTGAACAGCTGCTTGTCGAAGGGGATGTTGCCCTTCGCGACTTCGAGCGAATGGATGTCCGCCATGTCGCCGTTGGCATCGACGTAGCCCGACTCCCACACGCGCTGCCCGTCGGGGTCGATCAGCGCGACGTTGAACCACAGCTCCGGCTGGGCACCCAGCGAGCCCGACGGCAGGTTGTGGCCCTTGTCGACGTTCGTGATCTTGTAGCGGAACTCGAGATCCTCACCGCGCGCCGGCGGATCGTCGAAGAACGGGCCGTCGATGCGCATCGAGTTCTCCATCACCTCGATGCGCGACTGCCGCTTGTCGTTCAGCAGCTTCTCGTTCAGCGAGATGACGTAGCGCGCCTCCTCGCGGTCTGCGCGTTTCGCCCACTCGGGCGGGAAGCTCGCCGTCTGCTTGCCAGCGGCGAGCTCGTCCTCCCACGCGGGATCGCCCCACGGCGCGCGGTAGTCGAACCTGAGCCAGTCCGCAATCGACCAGCGCTGCGCGCGCGGATTGAACGGGAAGATGCCGGGATGCGCGATCGGATAGCCGGGCCCGTAGAACAGGTGGTTCGAATGCTTCTGGTTCGAGTCGCCGACGACCTGGCCGTTGATGATCGCGATCGGCCAGGTCTCGAAGCCGGCCGCCTCGCCGGGCACCTTGCCCATGTGGCATTCCTGGCAGGTGATGCCCTCCTTCGCCGCCGGCGCGCCGCGGTACTGCTCCCACACCACCTCGAGCTTGATGCCCGGGTGCACGGCGACCTGGTGGCAGGACACGCAGAACTCGCTCTTGGAGATCTGCTCGAACTTGATCGCCGGCGCGTGGATCGGCGTGCCCGGCTGACCCGGCGCCGTCGCGACCCCGTATTCCTCGGCCTGCGCCAGCACCTGCGACATCGCCTTGCCGGTGCCGGCGTTGTAGACGGGCGCCTCGATCGGCGCCGGATCGACGCTGCGCTCGCCATTGACCTTGGCGAAGGGCGTCGACACGCGATGGCAGGTGATGCAGGTGACGCCTTCGCGCGAGATGGCGGAGCGCTCCCACAGCGGCTTCTCGCGCGGCTCGCCCATCTGGGTCGCGACCTGTTGGTGGCAGCGCACGCAGAAGGTGCCGATGGTGCCCGAGGCGAAGGTGGTGATTGCCTGCTCGAACTTGTGGAACATCGGCGAGATGGAGGCATAGGCGTGGTTCGACACCGCCCATTCCCAGAACACCTTGGGATGGCAGGACGCGCACTGGATCGCGCTCGGGTACTGGCTCTCGGCGTACACGGCCGCATGCGGATCGTCCGCCGCCCCGGCCGACATCCCCAGGGCCAGGCCGAGCACCATCGACAGCAGCCGGACAAGCCGGCGGATCGCGTTCGTCTGCACCTTCCCACCCGACGCTCGTGATTCTTGTAAAAGTCGCTAGCGGCGATCCGTGCCGGCGCTTGAACCTTGTTGCACCTATGGCACAAAAGATCCGTGGTTCCGACCATATAGCCTACATAGCTGAACGAAAGTATCAACTATGACCCGACGACATGCGCCGGCGTGCGGTCCGGCGACGCGCGTCGCGGCCGCGGGGCTGGCCAGAGCGCAGCGCTTCCCCTATTGTGCCGGTCCCTGGCAAGAGCCCCCGCTTTGAATTCCACGCGCGATCCGATGCCCCCCGAGCCGCTGGTCCGCATCCGCGATCTGCATTTCCGCCGCGGCAAGCGCGCGATCTTCGACGGTATCGATCTCGACATCCCGCGCGGTCGGATCACCGCGATCCTGGGCCCGAGCGGGACCGGCAAGACCACGCTGCTGCGGCTGATCGGCGCGCAGCTGGCACCGGCCGCCGGCACGGTCGAATTCGACGGCGAGAACGTGCATCGCCTGGGAACCTCCGATCTCTACGCGCTGCGCAAGCGTCTCGGCATGCTGTTCCAGAGCGGCGCCCTGCTGACCGATCTCACGCTGTTCGAGAACGTGGCCTTTCCGCTGCGCGAGCACACGCGCCTGCCGGAGCCGATGCTGCGCAGCCTGGTGCTGATGAAGCTCGAGATGGTCGGCCTGCGCGGCGCGCGGGACCTCTATCCGCGGGAGTTGTCGGGTGGCATGGCGCGGCGCGCCGCGCTGGCGCGCGCGATTGCGCTGGATCCGACGATGATCATGTACGACGAGCCCTTCTCCGGGCAGGACCCGATCTCGATGGGCATCCTCGTCCGCCTGATCAAGCAGTTGAACGACGTGCTCGGCATCACCAGCGTGCTCGTCTCGCACGACGTCGCCGAGACCTGCACGATCGCCGACTACATCTACGTGCTGTCGGGCGCGAAGATCGTCGGCCGCGGCACGCCGGCCGAATTGCGTGCGTCCGAATCGCCGATGGTGCGTCAGTTCATGGCCGGGCTGCCCGACGGTCCGCTGCCCTTCCATTTTCCCGGCCGCCCCTATCTCGAGGATCTGTTGGAGACTGCGCCGTGATCGATCTCCTCGCCGGCCTCGGCCGCGGCAGCCTCGCGTTCTTCGAACGCCTCGGGCGCGGCCACCTGTTCCTGCTGCGCGTGCTGGCGAGCCTCGGTGCGCTGCTCACGCGCCCGCGCCTGCTGATCAAGCAGATATGGTCCACCGGTGTGCTGTCGCTCGTGATCATCGTGATCTCCGGCGCCTTCGTCGGCATGGTGCTGGGCCTGCAGGGCTACAACACGCTGGTCACCTTCGGCGCCGAGGAATCGCTGGGGCTCGTCGTCGCGAAGTCGCTGCTGCGCGAGCTCGGCCCCGTGATCTCGGCGCTGCTGTTCGCCGGCCGCGCGGGCACGGCGCTAACCGCCGAGATCGGCTTCATGAAGGCGACCGAGCAGCTCAGCGCGATGGAAATGATGGCGGTCGACCCCTTGAAGCGCATCGTCGCGCCGCGCTTCGTCGCCGCGATCGTCGCGATGCCGCTGCTGGCGGCGATCTTCACCGCCGTCGGCGTGCTCGGCGGCTACTTCTGCGGCGTCGGCCTGCTCGGCGTCGACGCCGGTTCGTTCTGGTCCCAGATGCAGTCGAAGGTGCTGCTGATGGAGGACGTCGTCAACGGCGTGGTGATCAAGGGCGTGGTGTTCGGGGCGGTGATCAGCTGGATTGCCGTGTTCGAAGGCTACGACGCGGTGCCGACCTCCGAAGGCGTCAGCGCGGCGACGACGCGCACCGTGGTGCACTCGTCGCTGGCGGTGCTGGGCCTCGATTTCATACTCACCGGCCTGATGTTCAACTGACGCGCCGGACGCGCAGGAAAACCTCGATGCAAGACACTCGGAAGATGGAAATCACCGTCGGCGTATTCGTCGCCCTCGGCCTCGCGGCGCTGCTGATGCTCGCGATGAAGGTCGCCAATCTGTCGCAGTTCACCTCGCACGACGGCTACGAGGTGCGCGCCTATTTCGACAACGTCGGCGGCCTGCAGGTGCGCGCGCCGGTCAAGATGGGCGGCGTCACCGTGGGCCGCGTCGTCGGGATCGGCTACGACGCGCAGCGCTTCCAGGCCGTGGTGAAGATGAGCATCGATCCGGACTACGATCACATCCCGACCGATACCGCGGCCAATATCTATACCGCCGGCCTGCTCGGCGAACAGTACATCGGGCTCGAGCCGGGCGGCGAGGACACGAGCCTGAAGGGCGGCGACGAACTGCAGATGACGCAGTCCGCGCTGGTGCTCGAAAAAGCGCTGCAGGAATTTCTGTACAACAAGACCGTCAAATCGCCGTGAACGCCGTCGACACGGCGAGCCTCTCCGCAGGGACGACTCGCGCGCGGGCCACGCCTCCGCCCAGGTTGCGCGCCCGATCGTTCCGTGTCGGTGCCCGAATCCGCCAATCCGAGAGCCAGTCGCCGATGACCCGCCACCCCTTCGCTTTAGTCTGCGCCCTGTTCCTGTCCATGGCCGCCGTGACGGCCGTTCCCGTACGCGCCGAAGACGCCGCTGCGCCCGCGACGGCGCTGGTACGGAGCACCGCGACCGAAGTGCTGAGCCGGCTGCATGCCGATCCCAGCGCGAATTCCTCGAACCCGCAGCGCCTGTACGCGATCGCGGAGGAAGTCGTCCTGCCGCACTTCGACTTCGAGCGCATGTCGCAGCGCGTGCTCGGCAAGCACTGGCGCAGCGCGAGCCCGGCGCAGCGCGAGCGCTTCGTCGGCGAATTCAAGACCCTGCTCGTGCGCACCTACGCGACCGCCGTTTCCGACTATCGCGACGCGCAACTCAGTTTCCAGCCCGCGCGCGAGCTCGGCACCGATGTCTGGCGCGTGCGCAGCAACGTCGACCGCGGCAGCGGCGCACCACCGCTGCAGGTCGACTACGACGTGTACCGGAACGCCGATGTGTGGAAGGTCTTCGACGTCGCGATCAACGGCGTCAGCCTCGTCGTCAGCTACCGTTCCGGCTTCAACACCGACATCGCGAAGCTCGGCATGGACGGGCTGATCGATCAGATTGCCGAGCACAACGTGCAGAAGGCGAGCGGCACCTGAGCGCCCATGAACCCCCGCACCGACGCCGGCAAGCCGGCCCCGCTCGAGGTGACGGCGCGTGACGGCGCGATCGCACTCGCCGGCGCGCTGGTCTTCGACACCGTGCCCGACGCGCTCGCCCGCTCGCTCGCGCTGCTGCCCGCGAACGGCGAGCTGATCTTCGATCTCGGTGCCGTCACCCACGCCGACAGCGCAGCGCTCGCACTGATCGTCGAATGGCGCCGCGCAGCCACCCGGCGCGGCGCCGCCCTCGAACTGCGCGGCCTGCCATCCCAGCTACGCGCCCTCGCCGCCGCCACCGGCCTCGAAGAGCTCGTGCGCTGAAGAGGGCGCTGCAGAATCCGGGTAGGTCGTTTTTTGCCACCGAGAACACAGAGAACACAGAGGAAGATGAGAATGGGCCGTGCCCGGCTCGAGTCAGTTCCCGGCGGGAAAGCTGCCGAAGATGCGTTGCGCGGCTA